>JAWWOY010000937.1:0-10878 GCA_033851195.1 Kribbellaceae bacterium
TGACCAGCTGCGGATCCTCCTCGGCGCGGCTGACGACCCGGGCAGGCGCGGCCAGGCTCTCCAGGCAGCCCCGCCCGCCACACCAGCAGTCGGGGCCGTTCACGTCGAGCACCATGTGGCCGATCTCCCCCACGTTGGAGGACGAGCCGCGGTACACGTCGCCGTTCGTCACCAGCCCGAGCCCGAAGCCGGCCGCCATGTAGACGGTGGCGAAGTCCGTCGACGACGGGATGCGACCGGCCCAGAACTCGCCGATGGCCGCACAGGTCGAGTCGTTCTCGACCACGATCGGGTGGTCGATGGCCGCACTCAGGGTGTCGCGCACGGCGAACGGCTCCCAGGTGTACTCCGCATTCGTCCGCACCAACCGGTGCCCGGCGCCCTGCCGGCCCGCCAGCGCGACCCCGACCCCGACCAGCGTGGCCGGCTCGATGTTCGCCTGGATGATCAGATCCTCGAGCTCCTTGGTCAGCCGCCTGACCACCGTCGCCGGCGCGTCCCGGTCGATGCCCTTGGAGGAGAGCTGCTCGATCACCCGGCCGCTCATGTCGGTCACCACGTACGTCGTACTGGGACCGTCCAGGGAGATACCGACGGCGTGCCGCGCGCGCGGGTTGAACTGCAGCAGCGTCGCCCGCTTCCCTCCGGTGGGGTCGCCGAGGCCGGTCTCGATGATCAGGCCGTCGGCCAGCAACTGCTTGACCACCCGCGAGATCGAGGCTCCGGTCAGGCCGGAACGATCGGCCAGGTCGACGCGTGTCACCACACCGCTCGACCGGATCAGGTCCAGGATCGCGCTGTGCGTCTCCTGCGCTGTAGCACCCTTCAGAATCCTCGTCACGTCACACCCTCCCGAAACGCACTTTAGTACACAATGTAAGGAAGTGCTGCCCTCCAGCCCTTGTAACCGCGCGGTTCTGAGCCGGCAACGCACCAGAAGCGACGAATCGCTGAGATTTCCACATGCTGCGACCTGTAGATATGCGCCGGGTAAGACCGTCGCTCGCCCGCCCTAGACTTCATGCGTGGATGTCATGCCCAGCCGTCCAGGGTTTTTATGCTGTCCGATGCCGACCGCAAGCTGGTACACGGCGGTCCCGCGCTGGTGGGACCCGACGGCAGCCGAGGTGAGGTACCGCCAAAGGTCTACGAAGCGATGCAATTCGTCGAGGCTGCGCTCGCGAAGGGCCTCCCCGTTCGGATCACGCCGCTCCGCCACAAGCTGCCGATCGACGAAGCAGCCGGCGCAATCGAGTTGACCCGGGACGAGCTGCGGCACTACGTCAACAAAGGCGAGATCCCGTTCCGGTCCACCGAATACGTCGACTGGGTCAAGCTCGCGGATGTCCTCGCGTTCGACGCCCGGCTTGAAGCCCGACGCGTGGAAGGCCTCCAAGCTCTCTCAGACGAAGAGCCCTGGGGCGACTCCCGCTGAACGCGGTGGTCCCATGCTCCTCGGACCGAGGTCAGTGGATAAGTACAAGTCGAGATCCTCGCCCGCAATAGAATGCGTGGCATGGATGTCCTGCCCAGCTAGTCCGAGCTCTTCATGCTCTCCAACGCCGAACGCCAGATCACGCCTGGCGGTCCTGCGCTGATCGGCCCTGGCGGCAGCCGGCACGACATCCCGCCGAGGGTTTTCGAGGCGATGCAATTCGTCGAGGCGGCGATGGCCAATGGGTTCGCCGTCCAGATCACCGCGCTGCGTCACGAACTGCCGATCGACGAGGCCGCCGCCGCGATCGGGATGCCCCGGCGCGATCTCCGCGCGTACGTCGCCGACGGCGAGATCCCGTTCCGGTCCAGCGAGTACGTCGACTGGGTCCGACTCGCCGACGTACTCGCCTTCAACCAGCGACTGAAGGCTCAGCGCCGGGAGGCGCTCGATGAGATGCTGAGCGAACCGCTGTGGGAGGACGGCGACGACGCCGGGTCGGCCTCGGACTCGGACCAGTAGCGTCACGCGATGGCAGAGCCGCAGCGGCAAGCCTTCCTGGATGCCAACGTCCTCCGTGGCCAACTGACGACGGACGTCCTTCTCACGCTGGCCGACAAGGGCGCGTTCGAACCACGATGGTCGCAAGAGGTTCTGGCGGAAGTACGCAGGAATCGTCCGCCCAACCTGTCGGAGGCCGCCATCGACAGGCGGCTCAGCCAGATGAACCGAGCTTTCCCGCAGGCCATGGTGTCCGGCTACGAGCATCTGATGCCGCAGATGCGGGCCGACGAGAAGGACAAGCACGTCCTCGCCGCCGCTGTACACGTCGAGGCGACCCTGCTGGTCACGGAGAATGTGAAGGACTTCGATCCGCCGACCACCGGTCCGCATGCCATGCACGTCGACCGCACCTCTCAGTTCTTGAACCGACAACCCCGAGCGCGTTGTTGCCGCGATGAACGAAATGGTCAGCAGAACCAGCCGTGAGCCGAACACGGTGTCGGCCCTGATCGACAAAATGGCCACACAGGAGGATCTGAAGGGCTTCGCCCACAAGCTCAACTCCATCGTGCCGCCCGAGCAGCAGGGTAAGCACCCCAATCTCGCAGCCGGACGGTCGGCGCAAGCCTCGGCCTCGATCGCGCTTGGCGGCGTTACGCCGCCCAAGGGCGCAGCCAGTCGGCCGAAGACCACGCCCGAGGCCCGTCAGGCCAAGCAGGGAGCGGAGACCGAGTCCAGCAAGGAGCGCTGAACCCGGAGAGTCAGCGGGGGTCGGCCCAGGTCAGGCGGTAGCTGACGGCGCCGAAGCGGACGTGGTCGCCCGCCCGGACTTGCACGGGGCTGGTGATCCGGAGGCCGTTCAGGTGGGTGCCGTTCATCGAGCCGAGGTCAGTCAGCACCCAGGCTTCGTCGGTGTGCCGGAGTTCGGCGTGGAAACGGGACACAGTGATGTCCCCGAGCCGCAGCGTCGCCCCCGGACCACGACCGATCCGGACTGCCGCCGAACCCGGCCGCGGCAACGCAAGGCCCGGTACGACGACCGCCGGCACGGCTCGGCGCGGAGCGACGGTCAGCCGAGGGATCTCGGCAACGACCCGGCGCAGCAGCATGACCAGTTTGGATTCGCCGCGGGGCAGGTCGCTGGTGGCGTGTTCCAGTTCGGTACGGCTCTGGGCCCCAAGCACGAACTGCATCCGGCGAATGAAAGTGTCGTGTGACAGGCGTCCGCTGCCGGCACCCTCCCGCAGGATGTCCAGCGCCCGGTCCCGCTCAGCATCCGACGGCCGCGTCATCTCGAGCCGTGGTGACGTCATACCTGGAATTCTCGGCTCCCGTCGCCCCCGTGTCCAGCACGGTTTCCTCTCAGCACTAGACCCGTATCGTGGCCGGGCCGACTCCTGCCCCCGCAGCCGCCCAGCCTGTCGACGTTGCCGACCAGTTTGACAAATCCTCACCAACGAAGAGTTCGCCGCAGAGAAGGCCAAGTTGCTCTCGTAACACCCGACAGCTGCGGCCACGCGGAACAGTTTGACGCTCACGTGTCAAGGCGCACAGGCGGCTTCTCTGTACCGGGGCACCTGCGATCATGCGGGGATGAGCGCTACTCGCCTTGTCACTCCCGACGATGCGGCGATCCTGGCCGACTTGCTTCGGGCGAACCGCGACTTCCTGGCTCCGTGGGATCCGATACGAGACGACGACTTCTTCACCGTCGCTGGACAACGCCGTGTCGTCCGATCCGCGCTAGAGCAACACGAGCAGGGATCTGCCCTGCCGCACGTGATCGTTGACGTCGACGGTCGCGTAGTTGGCCGGGTCTCGCTGACCAGGATCACGCGAGCTCCGTTCCAGTCCTGCACTCTGGGCTACTGGGTGAGCGCCGCTGACAACGGGCGCGGCCTTGCCGCTGCGGCCGTGCATGACATCGTCCAGGCGGCCTACGACGGGCTGGGGCTCCACCGGATCGAAGCATCAACCCAGGTTCACAACGTCAAATCGCAGCGCGTACTGGAACGGAATGGCTTTTTCCGCATTGGCGTAGCTGCCGAGTACCTCAACATCGACGGTGATTGGAAGGATGTTGCGCTGTACCAGTTGGTGAAGTCCCAGCGTGATTTGCAACCGGCGTCCCCGCGGTGACTCCCTATGGACAATGGATCAACAACTTTGAATCTCTGGGAGTCGTGTCCCCCCGGGTGTCACCGGCCGCCCAAGATTGCTCGCCGACGCACCGGCTCAAGCCCAGCGATGGTCCAGTACCGCCACTGCGGGAGGTTGTCGACGAACCGCACCTCACGGGACGAGCAGGCCTCACGAATCCATTGCGCCGAGAGGTTCCCATTGAGGCCCTTCCTCGGGTGTGATTGGCGGTGCTGAAGCGCCGTCAACGCCTTCACGCAGAAGGGCTCCACACCGAAGATGGCGATCGACGCCATCGTTAAGCGGTGCCCATGAGTTCCGTTTCCGGATCTGTGAAGTCGGCTTGACCTCCCTCCGTGCACACCGTCACCCGGACAAGCCGACCGGTCAGATTGGCGAGCTCGGCGGCCTCGTGTGTGACGAGTCCACCTGCCCGGCCAGCGGCCTCGTAACTGAGCTCGTCTAGGTCGATGCTGAGGCGAAATCGGTTAGAAGTGTCCCCGAACCAGACGCAGACCGACTCATCATTAGGCCGAAGCTGCTCGCTGATGCCAGCAACGGCCTCTTCGCTGATGGGTTGTTCGGCTTCCCACTCGGCGTAGACGGTGAAGCTCTCCATGCGTCTGAGTCTGATACGTGCTGGAGAATTGCGTCGAACAATTTGACCCACGTTGACGGCCCGTAGTACAGGTCGTCCAGCTCGTGGTACTCGAGGGCCAATGCTGGAGCCAATCGCAGGCCGAGGGTCGTCTTGCCGACCCCGTCATGCCGGCGTCAGGACCCTGCGCATCCTGTCGTCAGACCTTGGCGGTCAGTACGTCGGCCAGGTCGAACTTGACCGGCTCCTCGAGCTGTTCGTAGGTGCAGGACTCGGGAGTCCGGTCGTCACGCCAGCGGACGAACTGGGCAGTGTGCCGGAACCGGACACCCTCCATGTGGTCGTAGCGCACCTCCACCACCCGCTCGGGGCGCAGCGGTACGAAGCTCAGGTCCTTGCCCGCCTGCCAGCGGCTGCCCTCGGCGTTGCGCGGAGTACGGTTGCCCTCCTCCTGCTTGGCCCACGCCCACGGGTGGTCGTCGAAGTCCGTGACCAGTTCCTGCATCTCCTGGAAGAGCTCCTCCCGACGCGCCATCGGGAAAGCCCCGATCACGCCGACACTCGCCAGCACACCCTCGGCGTTGTAGAGCCCGAGCAGCAACGACCCGATCCGCTCCGGGCCACTCTTGTGCAACCGGTAGCCCGCGACCACGCAGTCGGCGGTTCGCTCGTGCTTGATCTTGAACATGGTCCGCTTGTCGGGCTCGTACAGACCGCCTAGCGGCTTCGCTATCACCCCGTCCAGCCCGGCCCCCTCGAACTGGTGGAACCAGTCCGTGGCGAGCGCCTTGTCGGTCGTCGTCCGGGTCAGGTGCACCGGTGCCGCGGCCGACGCGAGCGCCTGCTCCAGCGCGGCCCGGCGTTCGGAGAAGGGCCGATCCGTGTAGTCGGTGTCGCCGAGGGCCAGCAGGTCGAAGGCGACGAACCGCGCCGGCACCGTCTCGGACAGCATCTTCACCCGGCTCGCCGCGGGGTGGATCCGCTGCTGCAGCATCTCGAAGTCCAGCCGGTCACCGCCCTCACCGACGAGCACGATCTCGCCGTCGATCACGCACCGCTCGGGCAGGTTCGCCAGGAATGCCTCGACCAACTCCGGGAAGTACCGGGTCATCGGCTTCTCGTTCCGGCTGCCGATCTCGACCTCGTCGCCGTCGCGGAAAACGATGGAGCGGAACCCGTCCCATTTAGGCTCGAAGCTGACGTCGCCGTCAGGGATCTGCTTGATCGGCTTCGCCAGCATCGGGGCGACCGGAGGCATCACGGGTAGGTCCATGAGGCTCATTCTCACCGACCTGCCGGGTCCCGGACAGCATTGACCGGGGACTGCGCCCGGCAGAAGCGGGGACCTCGGGCCAGGAGTCGGGTCCGCGGACAGGAAATTGCGTGTCCGCGGACCCGATTCCTGGTCCGAGGTCCCCCGGTCCAGCCGTACCAAGCGGCATGATGGACGCGAACGCTCCCCTTGGTCCACCGGAGGTGCCGAGATGTACGACGTCGTTCTGCTCGTCGAACAAGAGCTGACCGAACCGGACGCCGAACGCGTCGTCGCGTTGCACGACGACATGCCGGACACAATCAAATACCACTTGCTGGTCCCCTGCCACAACGCCGAGGCCGGGGTCGAGGCGTCGCTCAGCGCACTGGGGACAACGGACCTGTACGCGCGCGGGATGGAGGACCAGCGCGAGAATCTCGCCGAGGCGCAGCGCGCGATGGACAACGAGGCCGAGGACAACAGCACCCGCAGCGTGCAACGGCTGCTCGCCCTAGGCCAGCAGGCCGAAGGCAGCATCACGCACGACCGGCCGGTCGAATCCCTGATCGAGAAGGTGAAGAAGGTGGATGGGCAGGAGGTCATCATCCTGACCCGGCAACATCTGGTCGCCGAGTTCTTCCACGTCGACTGGTCCGCCTCCGCCCGCCGCCACCTCGGCGTACCGGTGCTGCACCTGCTCGAGCACGAGGAGGAATCCGCCGGCTAGCCGCCGCACCACCTCGCTGGATCCGGCGCGATCGTCCGAAGAACGTATCGGTGCTCCCAGATGTATCGGGGATCACCGATAGGTTTTCCGCGGAGTGTTTGTGCTCAGTACAGCAGCAGGGCCGCGTAGGTGATGCCAGCGGCGAGAGCGCCGAAGAAGATGCCGAGACCGGCGCGCAAACCTTGCTCACCCTCGTCGCCGTAGTACCGCCCGTCCTCGGAGTGGTAGGCGAGCTTGAATCCGGTGTAGCCGGCCCCCAGCACCAGCGCGAATCTGACCATCGGGCCTCCCGCACCTCAGGACAACGGTACTCAGGAGACCGGTGCCCTGGCGAGCACGCAACTACACCGTCGCGGTGCTGCCCGACTGGGCGAACTGGGTGCGGTAGAGGTCGGCGTACTCGCCGTTCAGGGCCAGCAACTCCTCGTGGGTGCCGCGCTCGACGATGTTGCCGTGGTCCACGACCAGGATCTGGTCCGCATTTCGCACCGTCGACAGACGGTGCGCGATCACCAGCGAGGTCCGGCCCTCCAGCGCGGTGTCCAGCGCTCGCTGGACCGCCACCTCGGACTCGGAGTCGAGGTGCGCCGTCGCCTCGTCCAGTACGACGATGTGCGGCGCCTTCAGCAGGAGCCGGGCGATGGCCAGGCGCTGGCGCTCGCCTCCGGAGAGCCGGTGGCCCCGGTCCCCCACCACCGTGTCCAGGCCGTCGGGCAGCGACGACACCAGGTCCCACACCTGGGCCGAGCGCAGCGACTCCGACATCTGCTCGTCGGTCGCGTCGGGCTTCGCGTAGGCGAGGTTGGCGCGGATCGTGTCGTGGAACATGTGCGCGTCCTGGGTGACATAGCCGATCGCGTCGTGCAGCGACTGCAGGGTCACTTCGCGCACGTCCTTGCCACCCACCCGGACCGAGCCGCCGGTCACGTCGTACAGGCGGGCGACCAGGTTCGTGACGGTGGTCTTGCCGGCGCCGGACGGTCCGACCAGCGCTACCATCTGGCCGGGCTCGACGGAGAAACTGATCTCCTCCAGCACCTGGGCGGAGGCACGCTTGTCCAGCACCGCAACGGATTCCAGGCTGGCCAGCGACACCTGCTCGGCGGTCGGGTAGGCGAACGACACCCGGTCGAACTCGACGGTGGCCGCACCCGCCGGAAGTTCCTGCGCATCCGGCGCATCGGTGATCATCGGCTCCAGGTCCAGCACCTCGAAGACTCGCTCGAATGACACCAGCGCGGTCATCACGTCGACGCGCACGTTGGACAGAGCGGTCAGCGGGCCGTATAGGCGGCCGAGCAGGGCGACCAGAGCCAGCAGCGTGCCGACTGTCAGCGTCTGCCGGACCGCGAGGTTGCCGCCGACGCCGTAGACGAGGGCGGTCGCGAGCGCGGCGACCAGTGTCAGGGCAGTGAAGAAGACCCGCCCGACCATGGCGATCCGGATGCCCAGGTCACGGACCCGGCCGGACCGTTCGCCGAACTGCGCGTTCTCGACCTCAGGCTCGCCGAAAAGCTTCACCAGCAGCGCGCCGGCGACGCTGAACCGCTCGGTCATCGCCGTCGACATCTCCGCGTTCAGCTGCATCTGTTCCCGCGTCATCGCTGCCAGCCGGCGGCCCAGATAGCGGGCCGGGAGGAGGAAGACCGGCAGGATCAGGATCGCGACCACGGTCAGCTGCCAGGACAGCACGAGCATCGCGCCGACCACCAGGATCAGGCTGATCACGTTCGACACGACGCCGGACAGGGTAGAGGTGAAAGCCTGCTGGGCGCCGATCACGTCGCTGTTGAGCCGGGACACCAGCGCACCGGTCTGGGTGCGGGTGAAGAAGGCCACCGGCATCCGCTGGACGTGGGCGAACACCTTGGTCCGCAGGTCGTAGATCAGACCTTCGCCGATCCGCGCGGAGAACCAGCGCTGCATCAGCCCGAGGGCCGCCTCGACCACCGCGAGCAGTGCGACCACCAGCGCCAGCGCGGTGACCAGGCGGCCGTTGCCCTTGACGATGCCGTCGTCAACGATCTTCTTGAACAGCAGCGGTGAGGCGATCACCAGCACCGCGCCCGCGATCACCAGGACTAGGAAGAAGGAGATGTGCAGCCGGTAAGGCTTGGCGAACTGCACGATCCGGGGCAGGGTGCCTTTGGCCAGCTTGCGGTCGACAACCGACGCATCCTGCCGTCGCCAGCTGCCCGCGCCGCCGCCCATTCGCATCCCTGATGACATTCAGTGCCCTCCCGGTCGACAGTTCCCCGCTAATCCACGAACCTTGACAACGCTTGAGGTCAGCCGAAACCTCCCACCAGCTCCGTCAGCCGCCGTGCCTGCGCCTCCCGCTCGGCGCGCAACTGCTCGTCGTACGAGCGATCGGCCGCTCCCAGCAACAGTGCCTTCGTCTCCCTGATCGCACCAAGCAGCGGTGTCAGCAGCGCATCGCTCAGGTCTTTGACCGTCGCCGCCAATTCCTCGGCCGGTACGACGATGTTGGCCAGGCCGAGCTGGCGAGCCTCATCGGCCTCGACCCAGCGGGAGGTTGCGCAGATCTCCAGAGCCCGGGAGTAGCCGACCAGCTGGACCAGCGGCTGGGTGCCGCCCAGGTCGGGCACCAGGCCGAGGGCGGGCTCGCGCATGCTGAACCTCGCGTCCGACGCGACCACGCGCAGGTCACAGGCGAGCGCCAACTGGAACCCGGCACCGACGGCATGGCCCTGCACTGCGGCGATGCTGACGAACTCCGGCCGGCGAAGCCAGGAGAAACCCGCCTGGAACCCCGCGATGATCTCGTGGGTCTCCGCGGCAGGCTTCGCCCCGAGCGACAGCAGCGGCTCCTCGCCGGCCACCGGATCGCCCATCATCAGCCGACGGTCCAGGCCGGCCGAGAACGAGGGGCCCTCGCCCGATACCAGGACCAGCCGGACCTCGGACGGCAGCGTCGTACCGAAGTCAGCCAAGGCTCGCCACATCGCCGGCGTCTGCGCGTTGCGCACCTCCGGCCGGTCGAGCACCACCCGGGCCACCGGCCCGTCCACAGTCATCCGCAATCCGAGATCCGTCATGCCTGTGAACATACGCGAATCGACGCTCCTTTCTGAGCGGCACCGATCGCCTGTGGATACGCCGGTCACCTGTGGATATCAGGCCAGCGAGACGAGGTCCGCGTAGTCCCGGGTCCACAGGTCCTCGACGCCATCCGGAAGGAGCAGCACCCGTTCCGGCTCGAGGGCCTCGACCGCGCCCTCGTCGTGTGTGACCAGCACGATCGCGCCGGCGTACGAGCGGATCGCGTTCAGCACCTCGGTGCGGGAGGCGGGATCCAGGTTGTTGGTGGGCTCGTCGAGCAGCAGCACGTTCGCCGCCGAGACGACCAGTGTCGCCAGCGCGAGCCGGGTCTTCTCGCCGCCGGACAGCACCCGAGCCGGCTTGTCCGCGTCGTCGCCGCTGAACAGGAACGAGCCGAGCACGCTACGTGCCTGCGTCTCGTTCAGATCCGGCGCAGCCGACTTCATGTTCTCCAGCACTGTGCGGTTCACGTCGAGCGTCTCGTGCTCCTGGGCGTAGTAGCCCAGCTTCAGCCCGTGGCCGTCGATGACCTCACCGGTGTCGGACTTCTCGATCCCGGAGAGCACTCGCAGCAGGGTGGTCTTGCCCGCGCCGTTGAGACCCAGTACGACGACGCGGCTGCCGCGGTCGATCGCCAGGTCGACGTCGGTGAAGATCTCCAGCGAGCCATACGACTTGGACAGTTCCTTCGCCATCAGCGGGGTCTTGCCGCACGGCGCCGGACTCGGGAAGGTGATCTTCGCCACGCGGTCGGAGACGCGCTCGTCCTCGAGCGACGACATCAGCTTCTCGGCCCGCTTCAGCATCTGCTGGGCGGCGGTCGCCTTCGTCGCCTTGGCGCGCATCTTGTTCGCCTGGTCGGTCAGCTGCGTGGCCTTCTTCTCCGCGTTGGCGCGCTCGCGCTTGCGGCGTCGCTCGTCGGTCTCACGCTGGCTCAGATAGGTCTTCCAGCCGACGTTGTAAACGTCGATCTCGGCCCGGTTCGCGTCCAGGTGGAAGACCCGGGTGACGGTCTCGTCGAGCAGGTTCACGTCGTGGCTGATCATGATGACGCCACCCGCGTACGTCTTGAGGAAATCGCGCAGCCAGACGATCGAGTCGGCGTCCAAGTGGTTGGTCGGCTCGTCCAGCAGCAGCGTCTCCGCCTGCGCGAACAG
>JAWWOY010000942.1:0-2947 GCA_033851195.1 Kribbellaceae bacterium
TTCCTCACTGAACAAACGTGACTGTCGCCCGCGACGTCCGTTTCGAGGTCCAGCAGGACGAAGCCCTCGCCTACTGGGAATCCGCCATAAATGTCGCTCCCCTCGGGTATGGTGGTCCTGATAGGAGCAGAGAAGGGGCGTGGGCGTGACGACGAAGGTAGAAGGCTTCGACCGCCTGCTCGAACCGTTCCGGACGGAGCTGCTGGCGTACTGCTACCGGATGCTCGGCTCGTCTCACGCGGCCGAGGACCTGGTCCAGGACACGTACCTGAGGGCGTGGCGGGCGCGGGAGCAGTACGACGAGACTCGCAGCTCACTGCGCACCTGGCTCTACCGGATCGCGTCGAACGCCTGCCTGACCGCCTTGGAGGTCCGCGGCCGCCGACCGCTGCCGTCGGGCCTGGTGGCCGCGTCGGATCCGCTCGGGCCGCTCGTGCGGGGAGAGAACGTCGCCTGGCTCCAGCCCCTGCCGGACTCCTTGCTGGACGCGGGCGATCCGGCCATGACCGTGATCGACCGCAGCAGCCTGCGCTTGGCGTTCGTCGCCGCCCTGCAGCACCTGTCGGCGCGTCAACGTGGTGCGCTGATCCTGCGTGACGTGCTCAGCTTCTCCGCGTCCGAGGCAGCGGAAATCCTCGGCACTACCGTCGTATCGGTGAACAGTTCCCTGCAGCGGGCGCGTACCCGTGTGAAGGAAGTCGGGGTCCGGCAGGAACGTCTCAGCGAGCCGTCCGCAGCCGAGCAGCGCGCCTGGGTCGATCGCTACATGAAGGCGTTCGAGCACGCCGATGTCGAGGGTCTCAAGCGGCTGCTCACCGAGGACGTGCTCATGGAGATGCCGCCGATGGTCAACTGGTTCGTCGGCCCCGGCAACTACGGCCTGTTCATGGAGTGGGTCTTCGAGAAGGCCGGAACGGACTGGTGTCTGAAGGCGGTCGCGGCCAACGGCCAGCCCGGTTTCGCCGCCTATCGGCGCGTCGGTGGCGGATACGAGCTGCACACGCTTCAGATCTTCACCGTCACCGCCGAGGGCATCAGCCGGAATTCGGTGTTCCAGGATTCCGAGGTCTTCGCGTCTTTCGGTCTGGCGGCCGGACTCGACGCCTAGGGGCTTGTCAACGTCGGGTCTTATGTTTAGCCAGGTGAGGGGGATGACAGTTCAAGTAGCAGCAGGGCACGGCGGGGGATCCCGGGCATTACGGAAGGCGTTTTCGGCGTATCTGGTTACTCCTTGTAGCAGTACCCGTAGTATCGGCCGAGCTTCCAACGGATATGCAGGTCAGCAACCCAGCGAGTCCTTCGGGCTGCGCGGTGGGTGGCGAGAATTCGTTGTCGGGTGCGGCCGGGTTGGTGGCTGGTCACGGGCCCGGCGTGGTTGGACGATGCGGGTGTCAGTTCCGGCTGGACGCCGTCCCGTCTGGAGTGCCGGTGAGCTTGTAGGTCAGCATGAGCGCCGGAGGGCGGCACGGGAGCCGTGGATCGTTGCCCCGAGCACGCGTGTCGGATTCCTCGTCATCCCGGCCCTGCCCGGAGCGGGCAGCTTCGACGTCCGCGTCTTAAGGGGATATGGGGACAGGCCGGTGGATGGGGTGCATCAGATCCCGGCACTGCGCGACCACCTAGTTCGCCGCCGGGGTGAGCCTGGTGGTGATGGAGGCCGGCGTGCACTGGAAGCCGTAGCCGTACTACTTCGTGCCGGAGGACGGCCTGGAAGTGATGCCGGTCAACGCCCGGCACGTCAAGAACGTCCCCGGGGGCAAGACCGACGTCTGCGATGCCCAATGGCCGGCCCGACCCGGCGCACACGGCCCCGGTGCGCGGCTCGTTCGCGCCGCCCGAGCCGATCCATCGATTGCGTGACCTGACCCGGGCCCGCACCCGGCTGACCGCCGAGCGTTCCGGGGAGGTGCGGCGGCTCGAGAGGTTCTTGGAGGACACCGGAATCAAGCCGTCCTCGGTGGCCGGCGACATCATGGGCGTGTCCGTCCGGGCGATGCCGGAGGCGCTGATCGCAGGAGTCGACGACCCCGGCGGGCCGCCGGACCCGGCGGTGCTGGCCGACCCGCGCCAAACGCCGCCTGCGCAACAAGATCCCGGCTTTGGTGGAGGCTCTGACCGGGCGGTTCACCGAGCACCATGCGTTCCCGGTCCGGCTGCACCCGGACCGGATCGACCGGCTGACCGCAGCCCTGGACGCCCTCGCGGCCCGGATCGAGGCGCAGGTCCGCGCCCTTCCTCCCGCCGTCGACCCGCCGACCACGATCCCCGGCGTCGACCGGCACATCGCCGAGGTCATCGTCGCCGAGACCGGCGGCGACATGACCGTCCTCCCAGCGCCGATCATCCAGCTTCCCGGGCCCACCTGGCACATGCCGACCCACCAGGTTCACCACAACGACCTCGGCGGCGACCACCACACCCGCTAAGGCCCGACCACGCCACCCGCCGCGCCGTCGGCGTCCTCGAAGCCCTCGGCTACAACGTCACCCTGGACCGACCCGACCTGGAACCCCGCAGCCTGACCAACCACACACCACAAACCAGGGGGCGATCCGTCGCGCCCCGATCGTCCCACAACCCCGCTGACCTGCGTCTATTTTCGTGTCAGACGCTTCAGAGGGCTCGACGATCCGTCGTTGCTTACGCGGCCACTGCTACGGCAACCTCTCTCTGTCGAGCACGCCTCGACACCTCTTTTCCGCGGGCGCGATGAGTTCCGACCCCACCGCCGGTATGTATGCCGAGTTCGCCGGAATACCTCGGGCGAACCGATCGCAAGGGAGAATCCGATGTCAGACAGTCGAGCGGAAGCCGAGGCCGCCATCCAGGCCGTACTGGTTGACTCCTACAAGGCGTGGGAGGCTGGCGACGCCGACGGCATGGTCGCCAACTACACCGCGGACGCGACCGCCATCATGACCGGCTCGCTCCGCGACAGCCGTGACGT
>JAWWOY010000949.1:0-4482 GCA_033851195.1 Kribbellaceae bacterium
GGGAGGGGCGGGTTGCGGGCGGAATTCGGCACTGGGTACTCGGTAGGGTGCCGGGGTGCTGAGAGTTGGGTTGACCGGGGGTATCGGGTCGGGGAAGAGCGAGGTGTCGCGGCGGTTGGCTGCGCTCGGTGCTGTGGTGATCGATGCCGATGTGCTGGCTCGCGAGGTGGTTGCGCGCGGCACTGACGGACTGGCGGAGGTTGTGCGGGCGTTCGGTGATGTGCTGACTCCGGCCGGCGACCTGGACCGTCCGGCGGTCGGACGGCTCGTGTTCGGCGACGAGGCGGCCCGGCGCAGGTTGGAGGGCATCATCCACCCCCGCGTCAGGGCTCGGGCGGCTGAGATCGAAGCGGCTGTCCCGGGCGAGGCGGTGGTCGTACATGACATCCCGTTGCTGGTGGAGACCGGGCAGGTTGATCGGTTCGACCAGGTGCTGGTGGTCGACGTACCGCCGGAGATCCAGTTGGACCGGCTGATGAACGCGCGGGGCATGTCCGAGGACGAGGCCCGGGCGCGGATCGCGAGCCAGGCGTCCCGGGAGGACCGGCTGGCCGCGGCGGACCTGCTGGTCGACAACTCCGGCACGCTGGCCGATCTGGACCGCCGGATCGACGAGATCTGGTCCGCCCTGACGGCCGCCGAGCGGTAGTGGCCTGACTCCCACCCGGATACGAAACGGTGACCCCCGCGCGGGAAATGATGAATCCGGGCAGACCTGGGCAACGATCCGTGGTCTGCCCGGTCTGAGTCCCGGAGACCTGACCAGCCCCTCGGCGCGAACCCTGCGCCGGTCCGAAGTCCAACGTTGGGAGGATGGCGTGGAGTGTCCGCGCTGTAGCTCCGACGTCCCCGAGGTCTCGCATTTCTGCCACCACTGTGGCAATGACGTGCAGTCCGGGGACGCCGAGCGTAAGAAGGCGTACGCCGCGAACCCGGACGAACCGGTGGCGTCGTTCAAGCTCGTCTCGACGATCATGCCGCAGGGTGCCGGCCGGCAGCCGTACACCTACCGGGTGGCCCTCGGGATCGCGCTCGCGCTCACGGTGATCACGGCGGCGCTCGGTGTCTTGCCGGTGGCCATCATGATCGCCGCCTTCGCCATTCCGATCGTCTACATCCTCTATCTGTACGACGTGAACCTGTGGGAGGACGAGCCGGTCCCGGTCGTCGCCGCGGCGTTCGTCGTCACCGGCGTACTGGCTGCCGTCTTCACCTGGCTGTGGAGCAACAAGGTCAGCCTCTCGATCGAATTGACCGGCGACAACGCGGCCGGGCCGTCAGGTCGCGACCTGGTCATCCTGATGTTGCTGGTGCCGGTGGTGTCGGAGCTGATCCGGCAGATCGGGCCGCTCTACCTTGCCTCCCGCCCGCGGTACGACGACCTGATGGACGGGCTGACGTTCGGCGTGGTGGCCGGTGTCGGGTTCGCCTGCTTCGAGACGCTGGTGTTGCACTGGAGCTGGATCAGCGGCGGTTTCGCCACCCCCGGCAGTAGCACCGCGACCTGGGTGTCGGTGGTCTTGCTGCAAGGCTTCGTGAAGCCGTTGATCTACGGTTCCGCGACCGGCCTGGCCGTGGCTGAGTTCTCCGGCCTCGGCGAGAAGTACGACGGCTTCACCCCGCGCTGGGTGGCCGGCCTGCTGCAGGCGATGCTGGTCAACGCGCTGTTCCAGGGTGGTGTCTACCTGCTGTCGTTCGTCGGTGGCCCCAGCTCGGCGATCGGCGCGATCCTCGGTGTGGTCTGGGGCGTGGTCCTGCTCGGCGCGCTGATCGTCCTGGTCCGCACTGTGCTGCACAAGGGTCTGCTCGAGGCCGCACTGGAATCTGCTGCCCGTGGCGGTTCGAACCACGCCTCGGGTGAGCTGGCCTTCTGCTCCCGCTGCGAGATGCCGCTGCTGCCGCAGTCGGACTTCTGTTCCGCTTGCGGTAGTTCGGTGCGTGCCGTACCGAAATCCGATCGTGGTGTCGCCGTACTGGGTGTTGCCGCAATGAGGATCGACGTACCGACTCTCGATGGGGAGACGCAAGCATGAGCAATAACCAGAACCCTCCCTACGGGTCGGGTCAGCCCGGGTACGGCCAGCCAGGTCAGGGCCAGCCCGGCCAGGCACAACCTGGGTACGGACAGCAGCCTGGCCAGCCGCCGTACGGTGGCCAGCCGGGCTATGGTCAGCCGCCGCAGCAGGGCCGATCGGGCCAGCCGCCCCACGCTCAGCCGCCCCACGCTCAGTCGCCCTACGCTCAGCCCCCGTACGCTCAGCCGCCGCAGCAAGGGCAAGCGCCGTACGGCGGCCAGCCCGGGTATCCGCCGGCTCCGCAGGGTCAGCCCGGGTATCCGCCTCCGCAGCAGACGGGGCAGCAGCAGGGGCAGCAGCCTTACCCGCCGCAGGGCTACCCGCAGCCGGGTCAGTTCCCGCCCGGCGGCCAGCCGGGTGGTCAGTGGGGCCCCGGCCCGGGTGGTCCGCAGCAGCAGTGGCCTCAGGCCAGCGCGCCGTACGGACGGCAGACCCGCAAGGGCGGCAACCAGATCATCTTCCTGGCCGGCGGCGGTATCGCGTTGGTCGCGATCATCGGCGTCGTGTTGGCCGTGATCCTTGGCGGTGGCGACAACAAGGGCGACAGCAAGAACGCCGGTCCGGGTTCGTTGCCGACCAACAAGCCCACCACTGCGGCGAAGGACGCGGATCAGGGTATCGACGCCGGCCACGGCGTGTACGTGAACCCGGCGACGGGCTTCATCCGCAAGACCGATTCAAACAAGGGCGTCTACCTGGTCAAGCAGGGCCAGGCCACCTTCTGGCTGCAGGTGGTTCAGGGCAAGCCCGGCGAGTCGGGCGCGAGCGCGCTGCCGCGGCTGATCGACAGCCAGAAGAAGACGATGACCGCCAGTACTTTCAAGGCCGGCAAGGTCAAGCAGGAGAAGCCACCAGCGGGGCAGGACGCCACGGTCACGAACTACACTTCCCAGAGCTGGTCGGGTTCAGTGACGAGCCAGAGCGGTACGACCGAGCTGTCCGGCTTCATCGCGATCGTGGACACCAAGGACGGCCGGATCTCGGCGATCCAGGTGGTTGTCCGCAAGGACCTCGAATCCAAGCTGTTCCCGGACATCCAGGCGATGACGCAGTCGGTCGTCAAGAGCCAATGAACGGCAAGAAGGAGACGGGTTCCCCGAACCCGTGGGTCAAACCACAGCCGGAGGACGAACCGGACGATTCCGGCTCCGAGAACCAACTGCCGTCGTCGCCTTGGTCGCAGGAGGTTCCGCCGCCTCCTGCGCCGTGGACCACACCCGGCGTACCGGCTGATCCCGCTCCGCCGGCCGGCGGAGGACCCGTGGGCAGTGCGTCCGGCGTACCGGGTGGCGGTCCGGGGACGTCGTTCGGTGGTGGGCCCGCGAGCGAGACCAGCGCGGCGTGGGGCGACAGTGTCGGCGCCCCGTCCTTGCGGCGGCCGGCACCGGAGCCGAAGCGACGGAAGCTGCCGCCGTTGCTGATCCCGATCGCCGCGGGCGTCACGCTGGTGGCGCTACTGGCGGTCGCGCTGGTGCTGTTGACCGGTGGGGACAACACGGCCGATGCGCCGCCGACCTCGCCGACCTCGCCGACAGTGCCGGCCACGGCCACGACTCCCACGCCGTCGACGTACTCGCCGCCGCCGAATGCGATCGCGGTCGATTTCGGGGTCTCGGTGGTGCCGGTCGACGGCTGGAGCGTGCTGGCCAAGGAGACCCAGGGAAAGGAGCTGATGAGCTATGCGCCGAACGGCGCCCCGCGCGCGTTCTTCTGGGTCCGGCAGAAGCAGAACCTGACGGCGAACACCTACCTGCTCCGGATCGTCGAGGGCGAGACGCAGGGGGAGATCGCCCAGTTGGGCAACGTGCGGAAGTTGGCCTGCCCGCGCGACGTCCTGGTGGAGTGCGTGGCGATCAGCTACACCTCGACGGCCGACGCCGTACCGGTCAAGGGCTTCGTCGAGGCGTACCGGCGCAAGGACGGCGTGGTCACCGCGATCGACTTCCGGAGCCGGACCGACTTCGTCCAGAAGGCCGAGCCCGACGCCGAGACGATGAAGAAATCCGTCATCGACAGTCTCTAGGCCGCTCGAGGCACGGTTTTGTCAGCACACCGCGAAAGGCGCTCATGAGTCAGCAGTACGGGCCGCCGGGTCAGGGACCGGCGGGTCAGGGTGGTCCCGGTCCGCAGTACGGGCAACCGCTCCCACCTCCCGGCCAGGGCGGCTGGGGTCCGGGTCCGGGCGGACAGTTCAGGCCGCCGGGCCGCTCCCAGCGCACCCTGTACGTCGTGGTCGGCGGCGGGGTGGTCGCATTGGTGCTGATCGTGCTCGGCGTGGTTCTGCTGCTGACCAGCGGCGGTAAGGACAAGCAGCCGACGGCGGCGGAGAGCACCGTAACGCCGGATCCGGTGGGCACTCTCTACACCCCGCCGACGCCGTCACCCACCGAGCCGGTGGTGACCAAGG
>JAWWOY010000972.1:0-3435 GCA_033851195.1 Kribbellaceae bacterium
TGTGAGCGGGGGCGTGTTAAAGTTCTGCGTCGCAAGACAAACGAAGCACGACTGGGGCTGTGGCGCAGTTGGTAGCGCGCCTCGTTCGCAACGAGGAGGCCAGGGGTTCGAATCCCCTCAGCTCCACCCAGGTCAGCGGCCCTTTCCGAACCATCGGGGAGGGCCTTTGCCGTCCGGTGCAGCAGTAGGTCGGCCTCATCCGCTCAAACCATCCAGGCTCGCCCCTAGCTGCTTGAGGGCACGGCGTGTGACCTCTGACGGCACGTGGGTGTAGATCTCCATCGTGGTCGCGCTCTTGCTGTGTCGCAGGATATGCATCGCGACCCGCGGGTATACGTCCATCGCCGCCAGGAGACTTCCGCAAGTGTGACGTGTGTCATGAACCCGGATGCGCCTGACGCCCGCCTGTTCACATCGCCGGTTGAAGGCCCAAGCGGAGCTGCGAGGGTCGGTCGGTGCACCTGTCCGCGACGTGAAGACCAGGTCCTCGCGGTCAGGCCAGGGTGCACCGAGGGCGACCTTGTGAGCGGCTTGCTCGGCTCGCCGATGGCGCAATGCCGCGATGCAGATGTCGGGCAGCGGGAGCGGTGCCTCAGAGTCCTCTGACTTCAGATCGTCCAGCACGAGCTGCTTACCGATTCGCTGGAGCCTCTGATGTCGTGGGCAGCGACCGCCCCCGGTGCATCCTCGTCGGCCGTCACAACTGACGGCCGCATCCCCATGGCTAGACGCTGAAGCCTGAAACCTGATGCTTCGCCAGCAGCTCGCCGATCTGGTCGTTCGCCGCCCTGCCCGCTGAGGTCCGGTCGGCCGAAAGCAGGAGGCCGGCGGACTGCATCCTGATTCGGCTGCCGTCCCGGAGCTTGAACACCCAGAGTCCGTTGTTGGAGTTGAAGGAGGTCCGCTTGACCTGCTTGACGTCGATCGCCAGGTGCTTGCTTCCGTCGAGGCTATCGATCGTGAGGACGTCGCCGTCGATCGTCAGTTCGCCCTTCCAGCCGCCGAAAGCCACGACGCTGGGAACCACCCTGACTTTGCTCCGTTGCATCCTTGCCCTCCCTTGCTCCGCCCGCCAGGTCGCGCTGCGGTCAGCCAATCATGCAGGCGACCCTCCTGAAACGCCAGCGTGGTTCCCCGCCTTACACGGAAGCGTCAACGACCGAACGACACATCCTCCCGACTTCGCATTTGTCGAGTCGTTGTGCGCGGGCCAGGACGCGCGCCTGCTACCGGCGTGCCTGGTCTTCGCCGCGCTGGGCTGCCAGGCGACGCTGTCGGTCGGCTCGTCGGCGTGCCGCGTCGTCGAGCAGGTCGGCCACGGTCCGGCGGGTTGGGAAGGGGGTGGTCGGGGTGCTGTCGCCGCGGAACTGGCGCAGCATCTCCATCCGTACCCTCGCGGCCTCACCCTGGACCACCCGTTCCAGGAGCCGGTTCTTCTCGTTAATCCGCAGGCGATTCACCCAATCGGCAAGGGCGTCGGGATCGTCGGAGGCCTGCTCAAGCGACGGACTGGTCTGGGCCGCGATCGCGAGCAGTTCGTCGTCGAGGCGCAGGAAATCCGCCAGCGCTCGCTGTGCCGCGGTGAGCGCTCGCAACCCAGGCGGTACAGGTGGCTCGAGATCGTTGTCGGCGTCGCTGTCGAAGACGTCCTCGTCCCGCTCCCAGGCACCGTAAGCGGCCAGCCATGCGAGATAGAGCGGCCGGAGATCACCGGCGGCAAGCTCGGCGCGAACGCCAACGATCGCCGACAGCAACGCCTCAGCGTCATCGGTGAAGTCCAATTCGCCAGTGGGGTCCTCACTGGTGAGGTCGAGTACCACGAACTCGTCCGCCATCCAGGCATCCACCTGGTCGCCGGCGCAGTAGTCCTCGACGACGTCGGGATCGAGGAGGTCGCAGGGGAGGCGGAACATCACCCGGTGCGTACCCCAGTTGGTCACGTGCAGGTGCGCGTCGTAATACCTCTCCATCAGCAGCTTCGGTTGACCCCGGAAGTCGCCCCAGTGGTACTCGTTCACGAAACTGGTGGCCGTGATCCTTGCCCGGGTCGACAGGGACCGCACCGCAGCCTGCTCGTCATCGTCCAGCGGTCGGTCGATCGCCAGGAACTCGTAGTACTGGTACTCGCTCACTACCCCTCCGCCCGATCGTCAGGGGTCAAGGCCCTTGCCCGGAAACTCGAGTCCTCTCCGTTGTGGAAGAACAAGTGCCCGTCGATCGTCTCGTCATCGACAAGAGACGCCCAGCCGCGACCGCTGACCTGATCGCCCTCGTCGACACCCTCCCAGGTGAACTCGACACCGATCCGGCCGTCCCGCTCGACCGACCGGCAGTCCAGCCAGCCGCGGACGGCGATGAAACCGAACTGGCCGGTCCCACCGGTGAACTCGATGAAACCCGGGTCGACCAGATCGATGACATCACGGTCCCACCCGCTCATTTCCACGATCCGCCACCGGCCGGCCAACCGCACCACAGATTTGCCAGCACCCTTTGCCATGACGCGAAAGTGTAGCCAGCGGGGAGGATCGGCTCGAGGGGCCGCTGTCTGATGACGCACCAGCGAACAGCCGCCAGTACGTCATCGCCGAGGTCCTCTGTGTGTCTCGGCTGTCGACGCCAGGTCTCCGGAGGCGTTCAGTACCGTGGTCTGATCGACGCCGAGGCGCGCGGCGGCTCCTCTCGCCCGAGCAGGAGGCGCGTGCTGAGCCGCCACGAAGATGGTGGTCAAAGGGCGCCTAAGGCGACGTCCCGGACGTACTTGGCCACCAGATCCGGCCGGTCGACGTGGCTGTAGTGGCCGGCGTCCGACCCGATGACGTGACGGCCGTTGACTGCGGCAACCACCTGGGCCTGGACCGCGATCACTTGCGCGGTCGATTCCTCGGGCCTGCCCATCGTCGCGGTCAGCAGTACCACCGGTACCTTCGGCCAGACACCCTGCGAGCGGCCTGCAACCATCTCATCGAGGTGGTCGAGGATCATGAGGACTTCGTCGAGGTACATGAACAGTTGCTCGTCCGTCTCCAGGTAGCACAGGCACGCCTCGATCAGCAGGTTCTCGACGTGTGGATCGCCTGAATCGTTTGCGCCATATCCGGCTCGGTCTTAAGGCGATCGGCGGCGAGTGCCTTGAAGATCGCAGCGAAACCGGCGACCGGAGACATGGCGCCGGCCTCGAGCACGACCGTAGGCGCTGCCTTGCCTGTCTCGAGCCACCTGAGCGCGCGGCCGTCTCGGTCGAGCTCTCGCCGCTCGACACATTCGCCGATGCAGCGGCCACCTGGTCCGGCGCGTCTACGTGGCCGGTCATCGTCCGAGGCGCACGATCTCGATCGCAAGCTCCACCAGTGTGCGCGCCCGGCGGACCAGAGGTTCGGCCTTGATCGCGGTCACCACGTCGTCCCGTACTCGACATCACCTTTGGCCGCGACC
>JAWWOY010001092.1:0-3092 GCA_033851195.1 Kribbellaceae bacterium
GTCACCGTCCCGGCGGTCGTCCGGATGCCGTGCGCCACGGCCTCCTCGGTCTCCATCCCGCGATCGAACGCCTCGCGGATCCGGCTGAGGATGAACACGTGGTAGTCCATCGACAACCCGAACAGGATCACGAACAGGAACATCGGCAGCCAGCTCGTCACCGACCCGTTGGACTGGAAGCCGAGCAGCTTCTCGCCGTGGCCGTCCTGGAAGACCCACGTCAGCACGCCATAGGCGGCACCGACCGACAGCAGGTTCAACACGATGGCCTTGATCGGGATCACGATCGAGCGGAACGTCAGCAGCAGCAGGACGAACGCCAAGCTCAGGACGAACCCGAACACGATCGGCCAGCGGGCCGCCATCAGGTCGTTGAAGTCCTTGGACCCGGCGGTCATGCCCGTCACGTAGGCCTTGACTCCTGCGCGCTGCTCGAACGCCGGCACGACGTCGTCGCGCAGGCTCGCCAGCGCCGCGTTGGACGCGTCGTCGGTGCCGTTGCCGACGATCGGCAGGCTCACCTGCAACACGTGGTTGCCCGGCGCGACGGTGACGTCGGCCGCGCCCTTGATCCTGCCGGTCGCCTGCGCGTCACGCTCGAGCTCGGCGACCGCGGCGGTGATGCGCGGGCTCGTGACGTCCTTGGCCTTGACGACGACCTCGGCGGGGATCTCGCCGCCGGGGAACGCGGCCTGCATCTTGTCGTAGACCTTCATGACCGGCAGGTTGCGCGGGATCGCGTCGGTGCCGCTGTTGGCGGTGTGCAGGTGCAGCGTCGGCACGGCCAGCGCGACCAGCAGCGCCGTGGCGAGCCCGGCGGCGACCTTCGGATGGCCCAGGACCGGGTTGAGGATCGCGTTCCAGCCACGGCCGCCCTGCGTCATGTCCCGGCCGCGGTTGGCCGCCATGCGCTTGCCCAGGAACGGGATGCGGCCGCGCTCGAGCCACTTCCCTGAGCCCGACAACAGCGCCGGGATCACCGTGACCGACCCGATCATCGCAACGGCGACGACGAGGATCGCGCCGATGCCCAGCGCGGTGAACGTCGGGTCGCCGGCGAGGATCATGCCCGCCATCGCGACCATCACGGTGAGGCCGGAGATGAGGATCGCGCGGCCCGAGGTCGCTGCGGCGATCGCCACGGCTTCCTGCGGTGACGCGCCCCGCTCCTTCTCCTCACGCTCGCGGCGCAGGTAGAACAGCGTGTAGTCGACGCCGACGGCCAGGCCGACGAGCAGCACGACCTCGGAGATCGACTCGTCCAGCGGCACGAGATGGCTGATCGGGCCCAGCAGGCCGAGCGTGGCGCCGACGGCGGTCAGGCCGAGCAGCAGCGGAATGCCCGCTGCGACAAGAGCACCGAACGTCAGCACCAGGATGAGCAGCGTGACCGGGATCGACAGGAGGCCGGCCTGCTTGAAGTCGTCGCCGAACGCGGCGCTCAGCGCCTTGTCGGCGCTGGCCGCGCCGAACTCGCCGACGAACTGCTGCGGGTGGCGCGTGGCCGCGCCCTTGACCGCGGCCTCGACCGCGTCGATCCGCTTGCCGGCCAGCGTGCTGTCGCCGGCGACGTCGAAGGTGACCAGCGCCGAGGCGCCGTCGCGCGAGATCTGGCTCGCGTTGCCCTTGGCGTACGGGGAGCGGACGTCGATGACGCCGGGTTGGCGGTCCACCGAGGCGGCCACGTCGGCCACCGCGGCGCGGAAGCCGGGATCCTTGACCGACGCGCGTGCACCATCGCGCCCCTGGATCAGGACGCTCTCGCCCTGGCGGTCGGGGTAGGCGTCGTTGGTGATCTTGTCGGCCTTGGCCGAGTCGCCGTGGCCGGTCTGGTCCTTGGGGTGGATGGTGCCCGACATGCCGCCCGCCACCACGGCCAGGACGACGAACACGAGCCAGCCGACGATGGCCGAGCGGCGGTGCCGGGTGCTCCAGCGGCCGATGCGGGCCGCCAGCGACGGGGAGTGGGAACCGGGGGAAGGGGTCATGGGGCGAGCATCGCCGTCGCCGCCGGCGGCGGCTATGAGGACGGCAGGCGTGTCGCAGTGGGGCAACCCCCACCCCTAAGGGTTCGTGGGGTCATCCCTCATACGGGTGCTGGCGCCCGGCCTCGCTAGTCTGAGCGGCTTCGTCCGTGACTGCGGTTCTGTCCCCCGCGGCCGATCATCTGAGAGCCACCTCATGGAACCGCACGTCGACCTCGCAGCCCTCCCCGTCGAGCCCGAGCCCGGGATCGACGGCCACCCGCCGCGCGCGGGCGCGATGGACCCGGGCCGCCAAGAGGTCCGCGACACCACGCCCTTCGTCGAGCGCACGCCGGTCCGCTCGGCGTTCCCGCCGATCGCCGACTACGGCTACCTGAGCGACTGCCACACCGGCGCGCTGGTGGCCCCCGACGGGACGATCGAGTGGCTCTGCCCCCCGCGCTTCGACTCGCCGAGCGTCTTCGGCGCCATCCTCGACCGGTCCGCGGGCGGCTTCCGCCTCGGCCCGAGCGCGATGGGCGTCCCGGCCGGGCGCCGCTACGAGCCCGGCACGATGATCCTCGAGACCACGTGGATGACGCCCACCGGCTGGGTCGTCGTCCGCGACGCGCTCGTCATCGGCCCGTGGCGCGAGCGCACCCAGGGCTCGGCCACCGCCCACACGCGGCCGCCGACCGACTACGAGGCCCACCACGTCCTCGTCCGCACGATCACGTGCATCCACGGCCAGGCACAGATCGAGATGCTCTGCGAGCCGATGTTCGACTACGGCCGCGTGCCCGCCACCTGGGCGACGGTCTCGAACGACCCCTACGCCTTCGACGCCACCGATGGCAACCGCACGCTGCGGCTGATGTCGGACCTCAACCTCGGCATCGAGGGCGGCCTCGCGCGCGCACGCCACCGGATCGAGAAGGGCGAGACGCGCTTCTGCGCGCTCTCGTGGTCGCGGCTGCTCGATGGGCCGCGCACCGCCGAGGAGGCCGAGGCCGCGCTGTCGAACACGAGCGAGTACTGGCGCGGCTGGCTCGCCGACGCCGACTTCCCCGACCACCGCTGGCGCAACCACCTCGAGCGCAGCGCGCTGACGCTGAAGGGGCTGACCTA
>JAWWOY010000981.1:0-4705 GCA_033851195.1 Kribbellaceae bacterium
GCTCTGCTGAGCCAGGTGCTTGGTGGGCTGCACCGCTCTGGGATCGAAACGGCTTCGGCCGAGGTCAACGAGGCCAATGAGGCCGCGATGGCGCTGTTCGAGGGGCTCGGCGCTCGCCGTACGGGCAGCAACCTGGAACTGGCCCGCCGTCAGGGAAAGGCATAACGATGACCAGGACAGCAGGCGGCATCGAGGTCGAAGGCATCGTCGTCGAGTGCCTCCGCAACGCCAACTTCCGGGTCGAACTCACCAACGGCCACAAGGTCCTCGCCCACATCAGCGGAAAGATACGGAAGAACTACATCAAGATCCTCCCCGAAGACCGCGTTCTGGTGGAGCTCAGCCCCTACGACCTCACCCGAGGCCGAATCACCTTCCGCTACCGAACCTGACCCCACCGCCACCGCCTCGGCAGCGCTCTCGCTGCCGAGCGCGGGAATCGAGGGTTAGGGGCGCCCCGTCCCGCTGATTGTGACCGTCTCCTTCGGCTCCATACGCGAAACTGGGCGTCAACGACCGAGCGGCCGCCGTGGTCACCGCGTTCTCCCGCGGCTACCTGCTGCCACCCAGCTGATGGGGTCTTGAGCGAATCAAATCTTGACTAGTTCAGTGAAGGCTGACCCGCGTCGACCACGGCCTCGAACCGACTGCTCTGGGCCGGACAGACATCGTGGCTTTCCTGACCAGGTTGGGCCACCTCGAGCAGACCGAAGCGATCTCAGCGAACCGGCGATATCAGGTCGTCCGGCATGTTCGGACCGTCCTGCGTGATGCGCGGGATCTCGGCATGACCCGGGCCGGTGGCTGCGCCGCCGGGCTTCCGGGCGAGTTCGGTGTTCGCCCAGAGGACGTCCCGCTGCCGGCCCACGTCGACGGTCCTGGCAGACCTCCGCCGGTGCACAAATCACCGTGTCATCGATTGCACGGGCGGCCAGAGTGCATCGCAGCTTCATCCATCGCCACCCAGACCTGCACGCCGCTGTTATGGCCGCGGCCGCTGTTGCCGCAGCACCTGCAGCCGACAACAGCGCCGTCAGTGTCGCGTCTCTTCGCGCCGACCTGCTCAACACCCGCGCACAAAACGCCCGGCTGAGCAACACATCCGGGCCCTAGAAGGCCGGCTCTCGGAGAGCCTTGGCCAGGCCGTCTTCCGCGACAGTGGCCTCGGAGCACCCGACGACATCCACAGCCTCCAGCAGGCACTCACCGACCGCGAGCAACAACTTCTTGAGCTACGCCGCCAGCTCGAAGAACGCGGCGAAGAGCTCGCCGCGGCCCGAGCGGCCAATCGCGAGCTGATGACCCAGCTCAACACGGGACAGTGAGCCCGAAGCTCACGGCCACTGCTCGACGTCGCTTGGATCCATGTCGGCCCTGACCCGGACCATCCGCAGCGGGTGACGCCACCGCCCGGCCTGCAAAGCAGCGTCTGCGCTGACCTCCACCACCACCGACGGATCGGCCTTGGTCAGTCGAACCT
Source organism: Kribbellaceae bacterium (assembly GCA_033851195.1). Lineage (GTDB taxonomy): Bacteria > Actinomycetota > Actinomycetes > Propionibacteriales > Kribbellaceae > Kribbella. The sequence goes on from JAWWOY010000981.1 coordinate 1,481, forward strand.
TGTCCGACTTCCCGCCCCATGGCCCGGTCCCGATCTCGTCGGGCCACGGCTCACCAGATTCCTCGCCCCGAAGCTAGCGAAGGTCCTGCCGGAGTAGAACCCTTCGTCCGTACGGCGATGGGCTGCCACGATGTGCGCATGGACCTGGTGATCGTCTTCGGCCCGGCCGCGGTCGGGAAAATGACCGTGGGGCACGCGTTGTGCGAGCTGACCGGGTTCAAGCTCTTCCACAACCACGCGACGATCGAGCCGGTGCTCGGGATCTTCCCGTTCGGCTCGGCGCCTTTCGGGCGGCTGGTCTCGGAGTTCCGGCGCCGGGTGATCGAGGAGGCCGCGGGCTCGGACCTGCCTGGCCTGGTGTTCACCTACGTGTGGGCGCTGAACGATGCCGGTGACACCGACACGGTCGGGTCGTACATCCGGATCGTCGAGCGAGCCGGCGGCCGGGTGCGGCTGGTCGAGTTGTACGCCGAGCAGGACGAGCGGCTCGCCCGCAACGGCACTGAGTTCCGCCTCGCTCAGAAGGCCAGCAAGCGCGATCTGGAGAGCTCCCGGCGCAACCTGCTCGCGATTGACGCGGACCACACGCTGAACACCGGCGGCCCGCGCACCAAGGCCGAGGACCTGATCGAGCGGCACGATCACGTCCGCATCGACAACACGAACCTCACACCAAAACAGGCAGCCGAGCGAATCGTCGAAGCTTTCGAGCTGCGGAAGGACCTGCAGCACTGACCAACCGCGCCCACCGCACCGCCCTGAGCGGGCGCAGCGGGGGTTAGCCGGTGGTGGTGGGGACCAGCTCACTACTCGCTCCCTGTCGCCACCGATCCTATACAGCAACGAAGTTTAAGTTCGCCCATACCCTGTTCGCTGCTGTTCGTGGTGGTTCACTTCGCGCTCGCGTTCGGCCAGCCGGCATTCGGCGGACGACGGCATACCCAGATGAACTGCAACTACCGTTGCAACTACGTGCGCCTCATGGCCGCTTGCGTCCATGTGTGCGACCGACAGCGTGTCCTACGCCCGACTCCACTCGATCTTCAGCCCACGCCCCTGCGTGCGCCCCGCCTCGGCGGCCGGCTTGCGCGTGGACGGGTCCAGCGGATTCGCGCCGATCGCCGTCAGCGACGCCTCGTCCGGCTCGACGATCGCGACCTCGGCGCCACTCGCACGCAGCTCATCGACGGCCTGGCCCAGCGTCTTGTCACTCGGGAACAGCTCGACGTTCCCCAGCGGCACGATCGCCAGCACCCGTGACGCGCCGGCGGCGTAGTCGGCGTTCGCACTGGAGCGGACGCCGCCATCGACATACCGACGTCCGTGGATCGTCGCGGGCGGCCACACACCCGGCACGGCGCAGCTCGCCGTGACGGCGTCGACCAGGCTTACGCCCGACGCGTTGTCGAAAACCTGCGGCTGTCCGCTCTCGGCATCTACCGCGACGATCTTCAACGCACGGGCGGGCCACTCGTGCGACGGCAGCCGCGACTCGATCACCGCGCGTCGTTCCGGCTCCGGCACGGTCGCGGCGTCGAGCGCGAACCTGCCCACCGCGCGCCGCATCTCCGGGACGGTGGTTGCTTTCTGCAGCGCGGCGGCTATCTCCGTAGCGAAGCTCTCCAAATCCACGTTGGCCATGATCTCGGCGGCCTGCAGCTCGGGCTCGACCTGCCTGGCGTACAACCCCTCCAGGCCCAGCCCACTGCCGAGCTGCGCCGCGACGGTCGAGCCCGCGGACGTCCCCACGATCACGTCGACCCCCGTGACGTCCTGACCCGCGTCGGCCAGCCCCGCCAGCAACCCGGTCATCCACGCGATCCCGCTGACACCCCCGCCGGCCAGCACTAGCGCCTCACTCATGTCCGATCCTCTCGCCCGTCGACGTGTCCATGTGAAACCTAGTTCGAGTCCGCAAACGCGTCTTGCTCCAGGCGCGCTGGCACGATTCTGAACCGGCTGATCACAGCGGACCGGCTGGGAGTACATCCGGGTATTGACGGCTACGTGTCAACGCGTGGTCAGTCCTCCGCATCGCCCCGATAGCTGCCGCCGTTAGGTTCGGGTCGGTGCGGGTCAAGGGGCGAGCTCGCTCGCTTGCGACGCCGGAGGCGCCCTTGACGCGTGCCGGGCCGGACCGCACTTCTCCATGATTGCTAGCGGGGCGATGCGGTAGCCCACGATCAGACGGGAGCATGCGGCAACCGCGGGCGTCGGGTAGCCGGCCGCCTCGGCGAGCAAAACATCGACGGGGCGTCGATCGGTGATGGCGAGTTCTGCTGTCTTCGACTCGGGCACCCTGTTGGCACGTGCGCGCCAAGCCAAGGGACGCGCCCAGAACGCAGCGAAGCGGAGTGGCGGGCAGGCGTCCCGCCCTGTGGTGGCGGCGCGCTTTCGGGCCCCGGAGGGCCCGTCTTGAAGACGTAGAGAAACTTGAAGACGTAGAGAAACTTGTCAGGCTGTGCTCTGCACCATGCTCTGCACCATGGACGAGTGCCAGGGCCCCGGCAAAGTCGCGATCAGCAGGTCAGGTAGCCGTCGCGGCTTCGGCTCTTGGGGGCCGGGCTGGGGCTTTGCTGACCACCGGAGCCGCCGCGAAGGAAAGTTGGCGTTGGATGGAACCAAACACGGGCTTCGAGCACCTAGAGGTGGGTGACGACGTTGAGAAGCGATGAGCAAGGCGTCGGCCCGGATCGCGGTGAGGCCGGATTCGAGGACCTGTACCGCCGCACCTATGGCGGCCTGCTGGCCCTGGCTGTTGCCACGGTGCGCAACCGCTCGTTGACCGAGGACCTGGTCCAGGACGCGTACGCACAGTTGTGGAGGCAGGGGGCGTCCGTGACCCAGCCGACGGCCTGGCTCCGCCGGGCCGTCGTCAGCAACTGTCTCGCCTCGTTGCGGACCCAGCGCCGCCGGGAGGCAATCATCCGGCGCCAGGCCCCGGCACCACCGACAACGGAGCCTGACGAGAAGGCGTTCTCGACTTACTGACCGGCCTCAACGAACGCCAGCGGATTGCCGTCATCCTCCGCTACGTCCAAGACCTCTCCGAGGCCGAGATCCCCTCAGTCCTGGGTTGCCGTCCCGGAACCGTCAAATCCACGCTGCACCGCGCGATACGGATGCTCCGCGCTCGAATGGAAGGTGAATCATCATGACATCAGCCGACGACAAGCCCAGGGCCGTCCTGCGAGCCTACGCCGACAACATCCAGCCACCGCCGGT
>JAWWOY010001002.1:0-4203 GCA_033851195.1 Kribbellaceae bacterium
GGAGAGACCACCTGGTGCCGCCGGTGTTGGAAATGGGTCGACAGGCGATGGAGGTGTGGGAGGGTGCGGGGGTGGCTATTGGGGCGTTGCTGGCTGAGCGGTGGAATCTGACGGTTGAGCGGGTCGAGGTGCTGGCGGGTGGGATGAACTCGCGGGTCTGGCTGGTCGTTGCCGATGACATCAAGTTGGTAGTGAAGTCGGTTGACCAGGCAGCTGCAGCCTTCGAATTCGGTCTTGGCTTGGCGGCGCGGCTGGATTCCGCGGGCATTACCACCGGAGCGCCGGTGCCCAGCCGCAGTGGAGCTTTGGTCGAAGCAGCTGATGATCGCCTGGTCGCCTTGCTCCAGTACATCGACGGCGTTCCGCTCACGGGGATGCCGGCGAACCACAAGATCATCGGTACGACGCTCGGCCGAGTGCACGCGATCTCCCAGGACAAGCCGGGTGATCTGTCGGCGTGGTTCGAACTGGTGACGCAGTTCGATGAGTACCTGGACTATGAGCCGTGGATCCGGTCTGTCGTGCAGAACGCGCTGGACGGCGTACGGGAGTTGGCTGCCGAGCAGGAGCTGAGCTGGGCCGGCTTGCACGGCGATCCAGCGCCGGAGGCGTTTCTGCAGCAGCCGAGCGGGGAGGTAGCGCTGATTGACTGGGGTGGCGCGATGACCGGCCCGGCCCTGTATGACCTCGCATCGGCGGTGATGTATCTCGAAGGCGCCCAGGTGGATCTGGTGGCGGCCTATCTGGCCGAGCGGCCGGAGTCCGCTGCGGAGGTATCGGCAGGGCTGATGCCGTTCCTGAGGTTCCGCTGGGCTGTCCAGGCGTCCTACTTCGCCTGGCGCTGCGCAACCGACGTACGGACGGGGCTGTCTGATGACGACGGCAACGCAAAAGGCCTGGCCGACGCCCGTCGATCCTTTGGTGCTTAGAGGGCGGTCACGACCGGAGTGCGCTCTGGTTGTGACCGCCCTCGGTCTATGGTCCGGGAGTCCCCGCGGTTACCTCCGCGGGGTCACGGTCGGGACGGCCCGGCTCGGGATCCGCGGGCCGGGCTTCTTGGCGGCGACCTGGTTGAAGTACGCGTACTTGACGGAGAGCTGGATCGCGGTCAGTCCGCTCAGGTCCAGACCGGCCTCGGTGGCCGCGTTCGCGGGGATCCGCACTCTCCAACGCGCGGCGGGACTGCGGCCCCAGAACACCTGCTTCTCGCTCTCGTCGAGGTCATCGGGGTTGATGCCGTGGACCTGCGCAGGGGACAGTTCGCGCCTCACCGGTGCCTTGACCGTGACCAGGGTGCCGTTGCTGCGATGGTTCTCGGCGTCACCGCAGTGCTCCAGTTCGACCTGCACCCAGTTGTGGTCGGGGACGGTCGCGGCGCCGATCAGCGCGATCTCTGCCCGGCCGATCTTCAGCTCGGTGGACGGGGAGAACTGCGCCAGCGGGACATCGAACGACGCCATCCCTGATCCCTTCAGGCCCTGCAGCACCGCCGGGTCCGTCACTGACACTGCGACATGGCCTTCGAAGGCGAGCTTGCTCCAGTATTCGTCGTACTCCTCCCGGAGGGTGGCAGGGTCGAACAGCGTCAGGCTCTTGACGTACGCCGTGACCAGGCCGAGAACGCGGGCCGGGTCCTTTCGGCCGAGCGCGAAGAAGGCGTTCTCCTCGAGATCGGGGGACAGGTAGCCGTAGTCGAAGCGGAAACGCTGCGCCTTGGGCGGATCCGCGAGGGTGTAGAGGTCGAACGCCCGGTCGCGCCGGAATCCGTACCCGACGAAGTACTCAACATAGGTCTGGAACTGCCGGATCAAGATCCGGGCGACCTTCGCCACCGCGTCGACGTCGACCTCGAAGCCGGCGTTGAGCTTGTCGAGCGCCAAGGTGTCGGCGGTGTACGTCGCCCACTTCTGCTGCGCGCTCTCGACCGCGAGCTTCGTCTGCCCGAAGTCGATGAAGCGCATATTCACCTCGTAGGCAGCGTCGAACGCGTCGATGAGCAGTTGGCGCTCCTTCTCGTCGAACTGGTCGTCGCCCTGGGCCGCGAACAACTGTGCGACCGCCTCGACCTTGTCCACGAGCTTTGCCGTCTTGTCGATCGCGTCGGTCAGGTTGCCCTTGACCGCGTTCCCGGCCTCGGTCAGCTTGGGATCGGTCGGGTCGCTCAGGTCGATCCAGGTCCCGACTTCTCCGGCGGCTTCGCCCGCTGCCGCTGCCGTCGTCGCGAGGGTCGATACCGCCGCAAACCAGGCCGCGGCCGTGGCGCCGCCGCTGAAGGCGGCGCCGACGATCGCGATCACCGTGCCGACGACCAGGCCGATCCCCTTGATGACGTCACCGAAGCTGATCTCGGCTTCCGCGTCCTTCCTCGCCTGTTGGACTGCGATGAGCCCCTGCTGGATACCGAGCAGCCTGCCTTTCGCCTTGTCCCAGGCCTGCTCCGCGGCATCGCGCTGGTTCTGGGCGATGGTCACATCTATCTGGGCTGCTCCGGCCATGCCCTGGGAGTGATCCCGGGCAGCCTTCGCCAGGTTGCCCTTGTCGCTCGTGTCCTTGACGTTCAGCAACAGCTGGAGCGTCTTCTGGAAGAGGGCGTCCCGTTGTCCTTGGTAGTCGGTGATGAACTTCTCGTAGAACGCGAAATCCGGTCGCAGGTCATGACGGTAACCGATGCCGATGGGGGTCAGCCCGTTGTTCAGGTGACCGAGCAGCACCTGAGCCCGGCTGGTGGATCCGGGGATCTCGGCGTTCGACTTCGCGTTGAGGATCACTGCCGACTCGAACTCGCGCCTGGCATCGGCCAGGTTCGCCGGTTTCAGCGGCCGGAACGCCAGGTTGCTGTTCGGTGCCTGACGGTTGACCAGCGCACCGGCGGCCGGGACATAGGTGCGGAACCGGTACTCGCCGACCCGGGTGCGGTATCCACCCCACTGTGTGGACACTGATTTGCCAGCGATGGCGACGACAAGCTTCCACCAGTCGTCGATCTTCGGGTTGGTCTGGGTGACCTTGCCGGGGGTCCCGCTCAGCCCGGCCAGCCCGGCTGCGGCGCCCTTCCCGCCCTTGCCGCCCTTGCAACTGCCAGCGTCCTTGCCTGGCTTACCGTCGCTGCCCTTGGTGCCGGCGGGGCCTTTCGGGCCCGGGGTGCCGTCGAGCTGCAGTGTGCCCTGCTTGGTGATGTAGTGCACGGTAATCGTGCCGCCGTCGCCCCCTTTACCGCCATTGCCGCCCTTCTCACCGCCATTCTGACCGTTCTGCCCGACCTGGCAGACGGGCTTGTTGGCGGCGTTCCGGAGCCATTCGGCGTCCTCGCCGTCATCGCCGCGAGCGCCGTTGCAGCCCTGGCCGCCGACCATGCCTCTGGCCGTCAGCCGGGCGTTCACGATCTTTTGGGCGACGAGTGTGATCGGTGCGGCGCCGGCCCCGTTGCCGCCGTTCCCGCCGGGTGCCCCCACAGCTCCGGCGGCACCGTTCTTGGCAACGGCAGCCTTGTCGGTGGTGTCGATGGTCCCCCCTTTGCCGTCGTACGAGTCCGCGACGAACACCAGCGGGTGCCCGCTCATTGCGAACGTGTAGTTCGGCGCGTGGACGATCTCTCGCGCCAGGAAATACAAGGTGGCACCGGCCGCTACGTTCTTGAAGGTCAACTCGGCCTCGATCTCGGCGCGAAGCGCGTTGTCGAGCACGATCCGATCCCGGACGTAGGTGATTCCTGACATGGCTGTAACCCCTCTGCCGTGACGATGGTGATCAGGTCATCGGTCGCCCGAGGAGATGGCTTGACCCCCGGACGAAAATCGATCTGACCGGCCCGGCACGCGCTGCTCGACGACGCGGTCCACCGGGTCGGCTGGTCTGGCCGATAGGCTCGGCATGACCGTCGAGCTGTCCATGATCGACCCATGATCGACACAGTGGAGCTCGTCCTCCCCGTGATCAGATGTGAACAAGGAGTAGATGTGGCCACCATCGAGGCCGTCGGCGCGCGCGAGATCCTCGACTCGCGCGGCAACCCCACTGTCGAGGTCGAGGTTCTGCTCGACGACGAAACCGTCGCCCGGGCGGCCGTACCGTCGGGTGCGTCCACCGGCCAGTTCGAGGCCGTGGAGCTGCGGGACGGCGACAAGGCACGGTACGGCGGCAAGGGCGTCCAGAAGGCCGTCACCGCCATCCTCGAGGAGATCGACAAGGAGATCGTCGGGTACG
>JAWWOY010001013.1:0-7366 GCA_033851195.1 Kribbellaceae bacterium
GGTCGCGCTGGCAATGAGCGTAGGCCGACGAACCGCCGGAACCGTGCGAAGCACCGGATCGGCGTCGTTCGCGGCCGACTCGTCGGGGAAGTAGATCCTGGTCACCACCCGGTGCATCAGCCCCCGGGCGAATACGGACAGGTCGAGGTGTGGCGCCTCGGTCGCCTCGTCCGGGCCGGGCACCGATCCTGGCTTGACCGTCAGCACCCACCAGTGCCCGTCCGCGTCGGTGGCGGACCGCCCGAAGCCGCGGAATCCCCGCACCGCGGAGGCCTGCGCACCCCGGGGGTCGTCCGGGTGGTCGAACCGCCCGGCCGGATCGGCCTGCCAGGTCTCCACCGTCGCGTCCGGCACCGGCTTGCCCTCGCCGTCGAACACCCGGCCGCCGATCCGGATCGCGCCCGGCGTGCCCTCCGGTACGACGTACGGGCCATCGGCCCAGGTCAGACCGAGGGACAGGAACGGGCCGACCGTCTGCGACGGGGTGGTCCCCCGGCCCCGGGGCTCAGTCATCGTCCTCGTCCAGCGGGGTGGCGTCGCGGCCGCGAAGGACCACGTCGAACTCGTACGCGAGGGCCCAGCCGGGCTCGGTGTTGTCGTGGTCGTAGCGCGAGATCATCCGTTCCCGGGCGGCCGGGTCGCGGACCGAGTTGAAGATCGGGTCCTGGCCGAACAGCGGGTCGTCCGGGAAGTACATCTGGGTGACCAGCCGCTGCGCGAACGCGTGCCCGAACAGGGAGAGGTGGATGTGTGCCGGCCGCCAGGCGTTGGCGTGGTTGCGCCACGGGTAGGCGCCGGGTTTCACGGTCACGAAGCGATAGTTGCCGTCGGCATCGGTTGTGGTCCGGCCGGCGCCGGTGAAGTTCGGGTCGATCGGCGCCCGGGTATCGTCGGCCACGTGCCGGTACCGACCGGCCGCATTCGCCTGCCAGATCTCCACCAGGGTGTTGGGCATCGTTCTGCCGTCGCCGTCGAGCACCCGGCCGTGGACGACGATGCGCTGGCCGAGCGGCGCGTCGGCGTGCTGCCGGGTCAGGTCGTGGTCGAGCTCGGACACCCGGTCCGCGCCGAACAACGGACCGGTGACCTCGGTCAGCCGCTGCGGCAGCACGACGAGCGGCTCGGCCGGGTGCCGCAGTACGGTCGATCGGTAGTCGGGGTGGTTCAGCGGCGGCTGGCCGGCGCTGTCATCGCCGTACCGCGGGAGGACGAAGGTCATGCCGCTCCTCTCGCAACCGGACTGGATCACCCGCGGGCCCTGCCTGCTGGGATTCAGTGCGTTCGCATTCCGCACGGGTGTTCTCATGGTGAACGTATGCCGCGAGTCCGTCCGCCGTCAATCCGGCGACAGGCCATTGACTCTGCTGCGATCCGGAGACTAGGTTCCCAATAAGAACACTCGTTCGCTATGCGAACACCCTGTATGCCCCCGTTACGCCCGGGATCGACAGGAGGAGAGACCATGCGACGTTTCGCCGCCGTCCTCGCCGGCACCCTGCTGCTCGCCACCGGCTGTGGTGGCGGCGGCTCGGATTCCGCCGGCAGCGGACCGGACAAGATCAAGGTCGGGGCGATCCCGATCATCGATGTCGCGCCCCTGCACCTCGGCATCGCGAAGGGTTTCTTCAGCGGTCAGGGGATGGATGTCGAGGTGGTGAACACCACCGGCGGTGCGGCCGCCGTCCCCGGGGTGGTCAGCGGTCAGTTCACCTTCGCGTTCGGCAACGTCACGTCGCTGATCGTGGCCAAGTCGCAGAACCTGCCGCTCAAGGCTGTCGCGGAGGGCAACTCCTCGACCGGTCAGGACGGCAAGGACTTCGGCGGCGTGGTGGTGCCGAAGGACAGCCCGATCACGTCCGCCAAGGAGTTGGCCGGCAAGCAGGTCGCGGTCAACAACCTGAAGAACATCGGCGACACCACGGTCCGCGCATCGGTGCGCAAGGCCGGCGGTGACCCGACCGGTGTCCGGTTCCTCGAGATGCCGTTCCCGGACATGCCGGCCGCGGTCGCGAACCACCGGGTCGACGCGGCCTGGATCGTGGAGCCGTTCTTCACCGTCGCCAAGACCCAGGGCGCCAGGCTGATCGCGTCCAACTTCGTCGACGCCGCCCCCGATCTCACCGTCGCGGTCTACTTCACCAGCGAGAAGGTGATCAGCCAGAAGCCCGACCTGGTCAAGCGCTTCACGGCCGCGATCGAGAAGTCTTTGCAGTACGCGACCGATCATCCCGACGAGGCCCGCGCGGTGTTGTCCAAGTACACCAAGATCGATCCCGGCGTGGCCGCGAAGATGACGCTGCCGGCCTGGCCGCAGAAGGTGAACACCGCCTCCGTGCAGTCGATCGCGGACCAGATGCAGGGCGACGGCCTGATCAAGGAGAAGTTCGACGTCGCGCAGGTGTTGCCGTGACGGCACTGCTCGGACTGACCGGCTTCGGAACCTTCCTGCTGGTGCTGGAGATCGTGCCGCGGGCAGGCCTGGTCTCACCGGCGTATCTGCCGCCGTTCAGTGACATCGTCGGTGCACTGGCCGACGAGGTACGCACCGCGGACTTCTGGCGGGCGGTCGCGGACACCTTGCGCGGCTGGTCGCTCGGGCTGCTGATCGCCGTCCTGCTCGGCATCGTGGTCGGTATCTGCCTCGGGATCGTGCCGGTGGTGCGCGAGTTCACCGCGTCCACGGTCGAGTTCCTCCGGCCGATCCCGTCAGTCGCACTGATCCCGCTCGCGGTGCTGGTGTTCGGCACCGAGTTGGGCTCCACCCTGCTGCTGGTCATCTACGCGTCGTTCTGGCAGGTACTGGTCCAGGTGATGTACGGCGTCCAGGACGTCGACCCGGTTGCCCAGGAAACCGCGCGGTCGTTCCGGATGGGCTGGTGGTCCCGGGTCCGGCACCTGGTCTGGCCGACCGCGTTGCCGTATGTCCTGACCGGCGTACGGCTCGCCGCGGCGGTGGCGCTGATCCTGGCGATCACTGCCGAACTAGTGATCGGTTCACCCGGGCTCGGCAATCGCATCGGCACCGCACAGTCCGGTGGTGCGATCGCCACCATGTATGCACTGGTCCTGGTGACCGGCGGGCTCGGCGTCACGGTCAATCTGCTGGCGAGATTGCTGGAACGGCGGGTGCTGCACTGGCACCCGTCCATTCGCGGTGACGTGGCCCTATGAGCGCCGTGAGCGCCGTCCTCCGCAGGATCGTCACGGTGGGCGCCGTTCCGCTTGCGCTGCTCGCCGTGTGGTGGGTGGCGTCGGCGCGCAGCACCAGCTATTACCTCCCGCCGCTGTCCAAGATCCTGGCCACCTTCGACGATGTCTGGTTCGGTGACCGGTTCCTGGCCGACGTGGTGCCGAGCGTGCTGCGGCTACTGGCCGGCTTCGCCCTGGCCCTACTGCTCGGCGTCGGCCTCGGCGTACTGATCGGGTCGTCGCGGATGGTGCGGGCGTTCTGCGAACCGGTGCTGGAGTTTCTCCGCGCGATCCCGCCGCCGGTGCTGGTCCCGGTGCTGCTGCTGTTCGCCGGTATCGGCGACACGATGAAGGTGCTCGTCATCGTCTCGGGCTGCGTGTGGCCGATCCTGCTGAACACGGTCGAGGGCGTCCGCGCGGTCGACGAGGTGCTGTCGGAGACCTGCCGGTGCTACCGGGTCCGCGGCCGCGCCCGGCTGACCACGCTGGTACTCCGCTCGGCCAGTCCGCAGATCATGACCGGGGTCAGGCAGGCGCTCTCGATCGGCATCATCCTGATGGTGATCAGCGAGATGTTTGCCGCTAGCAACGGTCTCGGCTTCACCATCATCCAGTTCCAGCGATCGTTCAACGTCACCGAGATGTGGACCGGCATCCTGCTGCTCGGCATCCTCGGCTTCGTTCTCTCCCTCGTTGTGCGGGCGGCCGACCGGCGCGTGCTGCACTGGTACCACGGCCAACGTCGCGCCCACCCAGGAGCCCGCTGATGGACAACGGACAACTACTGCAGGTCCGCGGCCTGCGCAAGGTGTACGACGGTCGCGGCCGCGTGGTCGAGGCCATCGGTGATCTGAGCTTCGGCGTCGGCAAGGGCGAGCTCGTCTGCGTGGTCGGTCCGTCCGGTGCGGGCAAGACGACGCTGCTCAAGTGCGTCGCCGGCCTGCTGGCGCCGACATCCGGCGAGGTCATCCTGGACGGCGCCCGGGTCACCACTCCACCGGCGGGGATGGCGGTGGTCTTCCAGGAGTACGGCCGCAGCCTGTTCCCGTGGCTGACGGTGCGCGGGAACGTCGAACTGCCGCTGCGCGAGAAGGGTTTGCCGCGGGACCGCCGGGCCACCCTGGTCGACGAGGCGCTCCAGGCAGTGGATCTGGCCGACGTGGGCTCGGCCTATCCGTGGCAGTTGTCCGGCGGCATGCAGCAGCGGGTCGCGATCGCTCGGGCAGTCGCCTACGAGCCGCGGATCATGCTGATGGACGAGCCGTTCGCGGCGGTCGACGCCCAGACCCGGGCCGACCTGGAGGACCTGGTCCGGTCCCTATGGCAGCGGTTCGGCGTGACCATCCTGTTCGTCACCCATGACATCGACGAGGCGGTCTACCTCGGCGGGCGGGTGCTGGTGCTCTCGTCCTCGCCGACGGAACTGATGGACGACGTCGCCATCGGCCTGCCAGAGCAACGCGACCAGTTGACCACCCGGTCCTCGCCCGAGTTCGCCCGGCTCCGCGGCCACGTCTTCGAGCTGATCCAGCGGGCCAAGGGAGCAGCACGGTGAGCACGGGAACCACGGTCCGGGACGAGAGCTTCGAGGTGCTGCGGGCCTGCGGGATGCTCGACATCTTCGCCAACCCAGGCTCCACTGAGGTGCCGTTCCTGGTTGATCTGCCCACGGACCTGCGGTTCGTCCTCGCCCTGCACGAGGCGTCGGTGGTCGGCATGGCAACCGGGCACGCGCTCGCGACCGGTCAACCCGCGTTCGTGCTGCTGCACAGCACGCCAGGGCTCGGCAACGCCGTCAACGCGCTGGCGAACGCCCGGGTGAATCGTGCGCCGTTGGTTGTGGTGACGGGCCAGCAGGATCGCCGGCACCTTGCGTTGGAGCCGTTCCTGGCCGGTCGAATCGACGGGCTGGCCGGCAGCTACCCGGTCTGGGTGAGTCAACCGGCGATCGCCCAGGACGTGCCGGCCGCGATCCGCCGGGCCTGGCACGAGGCGTCGTACCGGCGCGGGCCGGCGCTCGTCGTCGTACCGATGGACGACTGGCTGGCGCAGACCGGCGAGGGGCTCGGCCTTGCCGCACCGACGGCGGTCCGTCGCCCCGCGGCCGCTAGGGAGACCACCGCCGCCGAGATCGCCGCGATCCTCGACGGCGCCCGGTCTCCCGCCCTCGTGGTCGGCTCGGAGGCCGACGATCCGGACACCTGGCAGGCGCTCACCGCTTTGGTCGAGCGGCTCGGCTGTCCGGTCTGGCAGGAGGCCTTCGGAGCACGGGCCGGCTTCCCGCAGGACCACCCCGCGTTCGCCGGACACCTGCCGGCCGGCCGGAGCGGTCTGCGCACGACGCTCGCCCCGTACGACGTGGTGCTGGTGGTGGGCGCGGCTGCGTTCCGTCAGTACCAGTACGAGCCTGGTCCGCTGATCCGGCCCGGCACCACCGTCGTGGTGGTGTCCGACGACGCCGACACCGTGCATCACAGCCGGGCCGAGCTCGGCGTAGTGGCCGACCCGGCAGGTACCTGCGCCCGGCTCGCGCAACTGGTCAAGAGTCGCGGGTCCGCATTCGTGGCTCCGGTCAAGCCGCCGGAGGAGCCCTCGCCCAGCGCCGATGAGCCGCTGCGCCCGACGCAGGTGTTCACCGCGCTCGCCGCACGCTTGCCGGCGGACGTGGTGCTGGTCGAGGAGACGCCGTCGAGCCGGCCCGACCTGCACCGTCTGATGCCGGCCCGGGCGCCGCGAGGCTTCGTCAGCGCCGCTATGGGCGGCCTGGGGTTCGCATTGCCCGCGGCGGCCGGCCTACGGATGGGCGACCCGACCCGGCCTGTCGTCGCGGTGGTCGGCGACGGCTCGTCGCTGTACGGCATCCACGCCTTGTGGAGCGCGACCCGGTACGACTGCGGTGTGCTGTATGTCGTGCTGAGCAATGGCGGCTACGCAATCATGGATGAACTGGCCGAAGCCGCCGGCGGGAAGCCGCCCTGGCCGCGCTTCGATGATGTGGACGTGGCCGGCCTGTCCATCGCGCTCGGCTGCCCCGCGATCCGCATCGGGGACTTCAACAGCCTCGTCGAGACCCTCGACGAGGTGGTCCCGTCGCTGGCGCGACGCCGTGAACCCTTGCTGCTCGATGTCCGGGTGAGCCCGGACGACATCCATCGTGGGAGGCCATCGTGACTCTGCTCGACGCCGGCACCTGGACCGGCCGGATCTTCAGTGACGGTTGGACGAAGCCGATCGGCGGCGAGGCCCCGGTGGTCGAACCTGCGACCGGCGACGAACTCGGCCGGATCGGCATCGGCTCACCGGACGACCTGGCCGCCGCAGCGGCACGGGCCGTTGAGGCACAGCAGGCCTGGGCGGCCACCAGCTTCGAGGAACGGGCCGCGGTGATGCGGCGGGCCGGCGCCGGGTGGGAGGAACACGCCGCCGAGGTGGAGAGCTGGCTGGTCCGCGAAGCCGGTTCGATCCCGCCGAAGGCCGCGGTGGAGACCCATATCGCGGCCCAGGAGTGTTACGAGGCGGCGGCGCTGGCATCGCACCCGCTGGGCGAGATCCTGCCGACCGCACGACCCCGGCTCAGCCTCGCGCGGCGGCGTCCGGTCGGCGTGGTCGGCGTCATCGCGCCGTTCAACTACCCGCTGATTCTGTCCATCAGGTCCGTCGCACCGGCCCTTGCCCTCGGCAACGCGGTCGTCCTCAAGCCCGATCCGCGGACCGCGGTGTCCGGTGGTGTCATGCTCGCCCGGATCTTCGAGGAGGCCGGGCTGCCGCCGGGGTTGTTGCACGTGCTGCCCGGCGGTGCCGACCTCGGTGCAGCACTGGTCGAGCACCCGCAGGTACCGGTGATCAGCTTCACCGGCTCGTCCGCAGCCGGACGGATCGTCGGGGCGACCTGCGGCCGGCTGCTCAAGCGGGCGCTACTGGAACTCGGCGGCAACTCGGCGCTGATCGTCCTCGACGACGCCGACCTGGACCTGGCCGTGTCCGCCGGAGCTTTCGGGTCGTTCCTGCACCAGGGCCAGATCTGCATGGCCACCGGCCGCCACCTGGTGCACTCCTCGATCGCGGACGAGTACGTCGAACGGCTGTCGGCGAAGGCGGACGGTCTGCCGGTCGGGAACCCCGCGACTGAACAGGTCGCCCTCGGCCCACTGATCGACGCCGGCCAGCGCGACAAGGT
>JAWWOY010001020.1:0-3613 GCA_033851195.1 Kribbellaceae bacterium
CATAGTCACTCGGGAAATTGCTCCGCACCACCGTGCTGGTGGCAGTCGGCTGACCGACGACGTATCCCTCGACTGTGGCGACGGACCCGTTCTGCTGCTGGATCGCCGTACTGACGGTGATGGCAGCCGTGGTCGCGGCCGTCGACGGCGCTACGCCGAAGGGCAGCAGCGCAAGTACGACGGCGAGTATCAGGGCAAGGCGGGGCTTCCGGACTTGTGGCACGGCGGTCTCCCAAGGGGCGGTGGAGTCGTCTCGGTACGTGCTGGGTCGGTTGCCCAGTGTGCCAATCGGTGCCGCCGATGGATACCGCTCACGGAAAATAGTGTCCGACGATCGTGGAAAGCCCCCGGCTGCCCCACCGGACAAAGATTGAGTCGGTGGGGCGGGCAAGCGCGATGGTCGGATGACCGCGCTCAACCCGCCCCACCTAGGTGGATGGACCCCCATCAGCTCCCGGCTTCGCCGTCAGCTGCTAGCCCATTCACCAGTGAGGCGCTACTGGCGGGCAGCACCTCACCGACCTGGTGGGAGAAGGACTGAGTCCAACTCCGAGTCTGGCGTGATGCGGACGCCGCTACGGACCGTACTCAGTCCGACACGGATTGTCCAGGCTGGGCGAAACCTCCATCAGATTACTCAGGAGAGGGCTGATTGTCTTCGTGCGTCGTGAGGCGGACCGATAGTCGGCCACCCGCCCCGACGTAGGTCACTAACCCTTCACAGCCCCGGCGGCCACACCCGTGGTCACCCGGCCCTGCAGCACGAGGAAGATCGCCAGCACCGGCAGCATGAACAGGGTGGCCGCCGCCATCGTGGCGCCCCAGTCGGTGCCGAACGTGTCGCTGAACGACGACAACCACACCGGCAGGGTCCGCTGGTCCTGGTTCTTGATGATCAGCAGGTTCGCGAAGGCGAACTCGTTCCACGCGGTGATGAAGCCGAACAGCGAGGTGGACAGCAGTCCCGGCGCGAGCAGCGGGAAGACGATCAGCCGGAACGCCTGGAACTGGTTGCAGCCGTCGACCTGCGCGGCCTCCTCCAGTTCCACCGGGATCGCGTTCAGGAATCCGCGCAGCGTCACGATCGTGAACGGCAGCGTCATCATGAAGTAGATCAGGGACAGCATCGGCAGCTTGTCCAACATGTTCGTGTCGCGGGCGATCACGTACATCGGGATCAGCAGCGCCTCCCACGGCGTCATCTGCGCGATGAACACCATCAGCATGAACGCCTGCCGACCCTTCCAGCGCATCCGGCCGACGGCGAACGCGGCCAGGCACGCCACCACCAGAGCCAGTAGCACCGCACTGATGGCGACGAACGCGCTGTTACGCCAGAACAACCAGAACCCGTCGGCGTGCACCGCCGTACTGAAGTGGCTCAGGGTGACATGCGTCGGGAAGAACGACGGGGTCGCGGCCTGGATGTCCTTCGTCGGCTTGAATGCGGTCAGCACCATCCAGTAGACCGGGAAGACCGAGAACGCGAAGACCCCGAGCGCCAGGATGTTCAGCGTGATCCTCCGGCTGAGGCGGGTCCTCACAGTTCTCCCTCTTCCTTGAACATCTGCCGGAAGTAAGCCAGCAGCACCACAGCCAGGATCAGCACGGTGACCATCGAGATCGCCGCGCCCATGTCGTAGCGGTTCAGCGACTGGGCGATCTGGTAGGCGTACACGGGCAGCGTCAGCGTCGCGTTGCCCGGGCCGCCCTGGCTGATCGCCCAGATCTGCACGAAGCACTTGAAGACCCAGATGACCTGCAGACAGAGGATCAGCCCGAACATCGGCCGCAGGATCGGGAAGGTGATCAGCAGGAACGTCCGCACCCCGCCGGCTCCATCGATCTGGGCAGACTCCTGCAGTTCCTTCGGCACCGTCGTCATCGCCGCGTAGAGAGTCAGCGCCGCGAACGGTACCGACTGCCACACGATCAGGATGACGATGATGGCGAAGGTCGAGTTGCCATGCGCGAACCACGCATAACCGTCGTACTTGTCGAAGCCGAGCTTGACCAGCACCCAGTTCACCACGCCCAACTGGGACTGGAAGAGCCACTGGAACACCGTGGTGGCAGCGATCACCGGGATCGCCCAGGCGAGCACCAGGCCACCCATCACGGTCAGCCGCATCCATTTGCCCAGGGCACCGATCAGCAGCGCGATCGCGGTGGACAGGATCATGATCAGCGCAACGTTGATGGCGGTGAACACGAACGTCCGGCGGACCACGTCCCAGAACATGCCGTCGCTGAGGATGTGCTTGTAGTTGTCCAGTCCGACGAACTGGGCACCGCCGCGGATCAGCTGGGCGATGCCGAACTTCTGGACCGAGATCAGCAGGTTGCGGACCAGTGGATAGGCCAGCAAGTACGCAGTACCGAGCACGGTCGGCGCGACCAGCAGGTACGGCAACAGGCGCACCCACAGGGGTCGCCCCCGCCTGGCCGGGGCCGGCGTACCGGTCCCGGGGGCGGGGGCTTCCGCTGTGGAAGGTTCAGTTTGAACGACAGCCATTGTTTCTACTTGGCTCTACTTGGCGTTGAGGGCCTGGGTGATGATCTCGTCGGCCGCCTTCGCAGCAGTCAAGGGGTCACCGCCGGTGAGGACCTTCGTCTGGTACTCCTTGATCGGGTTCTTCGCCTCGACGGCCGCCCAGTTCGGCGAGTTCGGGGTGGCCTTGCCGTTGGCGGCACCGGCAGCCATCGCTGCGGTGCCCTCGTCGGCGCCGGCCGCGGAGGCCAGGCTGGTGCGGTTGGGCACGTACTTCATCGTCTTGGCCAGATCGGTCTGCCACTGCTCGCCGGTAAGGTCCTTGATGAACGTGTACGCCGCGTCCGGGTTCGCGGAGGCCTCCGGGATGATCAGGTCGGAACCACCGGTGAAGACGGCACCCGGCTTGTCGGCGGTCTTGCCGGGGATCGGGAAGAAGCCCAGCTTGTTCTTCAGTGCCGGGTTCGCCTGGGTGATCAGTTCGGCCGCACCCGGGACTGCGATCATCTGCGCGATCTTGCCCTGCGCGAACACGTCGGTCTGGGTCGGCTTGGCCTCGTCGGAGTCCTTCGGACCCTTGCCGAGCGCCTGGATCTGCTTGTAGAAGTCCATGCCCTTGAGAGCCTCCGGGGTCTCCAGGGCACCCTTCCAGTTGGCGCCGTCCTTGACGGCCAGGTCGCCGCCCTCGTCCCAGACGAAGCCGGCCAGCACGTAGAAGTTCTGGCCGGGCAGGTAGATGCCCTGGTTGCCGCCGGTGTTCACCTTGGCGGTGTCGGCCAGCCACTCCGCACGGGTCTTCGGCGGCGTGGTGATACCGGCTGCCGTGAAGAGGTCCTTGCGGTAGACGACCACCCGGTTGGCGGCGTAGTAGGGGATGCCGTACTGCTTGCCCTCGTAGTTGCCCGGATCGGCCAGACCGGTGATCCAGTCGTCGCCCTTGAGGTCGGACTTCTTGTCGGTCAGGTCCTTGACGCCACCACTGGCCGAGTACTGCGCAACCTGGGTGTTGCCGACCTCGATCACGTCCGGCGCGTCCTTGCTGGCGAGCGCGCCGATGATCTTCGGGCCGATCCCGTTCCACTCCTGGATCTGGACGTTCAGCTTGATGTCGGTGTGCTTGGC
>JAWWOY010001032.1:0-2631 GCA_033851195.1 Kribbellaceae bacterium
CTTCAGTAACCCATCGCTGACCAGCGTCGCGCCTTCCGTCGCCGAGATCGCCCGGCTCGGTGTCGACCTGCTGATCCGGCGCCTCGACGAGCCTGAGCGCAAGGCCCATCACCTGGTCAGCCAGTTCTCCCTGGTACACCGCCGGTCCACAATCGCCTAGTACTCCAGCCGTAGTTCGTGATGTGGCGGTGGGCGGTCCTGAACGTGCCGCAGGCACCGGTTGATGATCTCGGATTGTGTGGACTCGAGACGGTGGCTGCGGGCTAGAGCGGAGCCCCTGACCGTCGTCCTCCGAATCACGGACCGATCCAGTCGGCAGGGGCAGCGGGAGCGCGGAGAGATTCGAAGCGGTCGCGGTGCCAGCCGGAGACGTCGAGTACGGCTCGAAGAAGAAGGGAGTCGCCACGTCGTCGGTAATTCGAGACGAGTTGGCGCAGGTCTTGTGTGCCCAGCCCGGCGGCGTACTGGTCCAGAGCCTGGCGACGGCGGAGCGACGCGGACACGGAGCCGGCAATCTCGGTGAGCGGTGTCCCATCGGGACAGCCGACGACTCGCCCCGAGCCGACTGATTCACCAGGAAGGACCCGCTGGAGGAGCCGGTGACCCGCTTCTACATCGAGGGTGTCGAGGCGCGCGCCGAGTGCTGCGCAGCGACAGTCCGCCGATTGCAGCAGGGCGATCCGCAGCGCATCAGCGATTGCGACGTGGTCAGGATGACCGGTGAGACCATCAGCGCCGACACTGAGCACGAGATCTGGCTTGACCGAACGGAGAGTCCTGGCGATCTCGCCGGCAGTCTCCCCCGCGTCGGAGGCGGCCAGACTGAGGGGTCCGGCAGCGCCACCGTCGTCGATCCACCGACCCGGATCCGCGAGCCAGTCCCACTCGGTGATCCCCAGCAGTTCGCACGAAGCGTCGAGGCGCCGAGCCCGCCTCAGCGCGGCAGCCGACAGGTCAGCGGTATCCTCGCCCGCCTCCCCGGCGGTCGCCGTACGCAGCACGACCCGCCAACCTGCCTCAGCCAGCGCGATCGTCGCGGCGCCGGTGGCGAAGACCTCATCGTCCGGGTGGGCGTGGATCACCAGGGCGGTGCGCTCTCTTCCTCCCTTTGCGTCATAGCGAGTCTGGCACACGACCGGCCCATCAGCGAAACCAGCCTGCGTTGCCCGTTCGTAGCTGACGACGACACGCAGTACGTAACCTTTCGTAGTACTCCGCCCGTGATTCGTGATCGGGTGGTGTGGTGGTCCGGGACGTAGAGCGGCCACCGGTTGATGATCTCGGGTTGTGTGGACTCAAGACGGTCGCGCGGTGGCTGCGTGCCATAGCGTAGACCCTGATCGTTGGCAGCGTGGTTTCGACGAGCTGGCAGGGCGGACCGCGTCCCGGTTTAGCCGGGTCGAACCGCGTCGGCGGGTCCGGTTGTTCCTGCTGGGCCTGCTGGCTGGGCTGCCGCGGGTGAACTGCTGGACGATCGCCGAGCACGCTGGCGAGTCGAGCCCGGACGGGATGCAGAACCTGTTGTCGCGCGCGGCCTGGGACGCCGAGGCGGTGCGTGATGACCTGCGCAGCTACGTCGTGGATCACCTCGGTGATCCCGGCGCGGTGCTGGTGGTGGACGAGACCGGCGATCTGAAGAAGGGCACCCACACCGTTGGGGTGCAACGGCAATACACCCCGACCGCGGGCCGGATCGAGAACGCCCAGGTCGGCGTCTACCTGGTCTATGCCGCCACGGGTGGGCATGCGTTCATCGACCGGGCGTTGTACCTGCCGAAGTCGTGGACCACAGATCCTGAAAGATGCCGCGCCGCAGGCGTTCCCGACGACATCAAGTTCGCCACCAAGCCGGCGCTCGCGCGGGAGATGGTCACCCGCGCGCTGGATGCCGGTGTCCCAGCGGCGTGGGTGGCCGGTGACGAGGTCTATGGCGGCGATTCCAAGCTGCGCGCGGGTCTGCACGAGCGATCGATCGGTTACGTGCTGGCGGTGGCCTGCGACCATCAGGTGACCACCCTCGCCGGCAAACACCCAGCGAAGGCCCTGGCTGCCCGATTACCGGCGCGGGCCTGGAACCGGGTCAGCGCAGGTGTCGGCGCGAAAGGCCACCGCTGGTACGACTGGGCGCTGATCGACGTCGCCGACGCCGAGGTCCCGGGAGATCAGGCGTTGTTGGTCCGCCGATCGATCAGCACCGGTGAGCTGGCGTTCTACCGCTGCTACACACCCGCCCCAGTGCCGCTGTCCACCCTGGTCGCGGTGGCCGGACGCAGGTGGACCATTGAGGAATCTTTTCAAGCAGGTAAGGGATTGACCGGCCTGGACGAGCACCAAGTCCGCCGCTGGACGTCGTGGCACCGCTGGACCATCCTCGCGATGCTCGCCCACGCCTTCCTTGCCATCACCGCCGCCACGCAACGAGCCCAGACCGACCCGCTGCCAGGGCTCATCGCGTTGACCGCGAACGAGATCCGGCACCTGTTCACCCGACTGCTCGACCGCGCCCGCCGCGACATCGGACACCTGCTGCACTGGTCACGATGGCGACGCCGCCACCAAGCCCGAGCACGCGAATGCCACCACCGCCGTCAAGCACCCCAACTCACCTGATCACGAACTACGGCTGGAGTA
>JAWWOY010001039.1:0-4624 GCA_033851195.1 Kribbellaceae bacterium
GCCTTCGTGCTCGGCGCTGCCGGGCTGCTCGACGGCCGGCCCGCTACCACGCACTGGCGCTACGCGGACAACTTCCGTGCGCTCTACCCGAAGGTCCGACTGAACGAGAACCTGCTGTTCATCGACGACGGTGACGTCATCACCTCGGCCGGCCTTGCTGCTGGGGTCGACCTCTGCCTGCACCTGGCCCGGCGCGATTACGGCAGCGAAGTCGCCAACCGCGCTGCCCGGCACTGCGTCGTACCGCCCTGGCGTGACGGCGGCCAGTCGCAGTTCATCGAGCGTGTCGTCCCGGACGAGGGCACCGAAGGTACGGCGCTGACCCGAGCCTGGGCCGGTGAACGGCTGGAGCAGGAGCTCTCTCTGACCGCGATGGCCGGACATGCACGGATGAGCGTCCGGACGTTCAGCCGGCGGTTCAAGGCGGAGACGGGCCAGTCCCCCGGCGTCTGGCTGCTGCAGCAGCGTGTCCGGCATGCCTGCCAACTGCTGGAGAACACCGACCTGTCGGTCGAGCGGGTCGCACAGTCAGCCGGCCTCGGTACGGCGGCCTCGCTGCGCCACCATCTCCGCACCGAACTCGGCGTCTCCCCTCTTGCCTACCGCAAAACCTTCCGCGCCAGCTAACCTCCCGCGACACGCGCCGCCCCTCCGACGCGACGCCGGCCGACCTCCTGCGACAAACTCGCCACAACTGCGCGGCGCTGTGGACGATCAGGCATCCAGTACGACGAGGTCGTGCGGGCGCTGGTTGAACGGCTCGACCCCGTCCGCGGTGACGACGACGATGTCCTCGATCCGGGCACCCCAGCGGCCAGGCTGGTAGATGCCCGGCTCGACGCTGAACGCCATGCCTGGCTCGAGCAGCAGGTCGTTGCCCTTGACGATGTACGGCTCCTCGTGCACGTCCAGGCCGATGCCGTGCCCGGTCCGATGGATGAACTGCTCACCGAACCCCGCGTCGCTGATCAGATCGCGCGCCGCCGCGTCGATCGACTCGGCGGTCACGCCTGGGCGGACAGCTGCGACAGCTGCATGCTGAGCCTCCTGCAACACGCCGTACGTCGCCGCGACGTCAGCATCTCGGGGCTCACCGACCGCATACGTCCGGGTGGAGTCGGAGTTGTAGCCCTCGGGAATCGGTCCGCCGATGTCGACCACGACGACGTCCCCGCGCTCGATCAGCCGGTCCGACACGTCGTGGTGGGGGCTGGCGCCGTTGGGGCCTGAGCCCACGATCACGAAGTCCGCCTGGGCGTGTCCTTCCTCGACGATCGCGGCGGCGATGTCGGCGCCGACCTCAGCCTCCGTACGGCCGGGCCGAAGCCACTCGCCGACTCTTGCGTGCACACGGTCGATCGCTGCACCAGCCTTGCGTAGCGCATCGATCTCAGCCGCGTCTTTGCGCATTCGCAGCTCACGCACGATCGGCCCGGCCAGGGTCTGTTCAGCTTCAGCCAGCGCAGTGCGGAGTGCCAGCACGTGTAGCGCGGGAGTGAAGTCGCTGACGGCAACGCGGCTCGTCTTGCCCAGTCGATCCGCCACGACGGCGTACGGGTCGTCACCGTCCACCCACGTCCGCACCTCGATGCCCAGCTCATCAGTCGCGACGTCCGCGAAGCCAGGAGCTTCCAGCTTTGGGACGACGAGCAAAGGTGTTCCATCGGCTGGCACGATCAGGGTGGTGAGCCGCTCGAACGAGCCGCCGGCCTGCCCGATCAGGTAGCGAAGGTCCGATCCCGGTGCGATCAGTAAACCGTCGGTGTCGGCATCAGCGGCAGCCTTCTGGGCGCGATCAATGCGAGCACGGAGGACGGCGGCGTCAGGAGCGGGCAGGTGCAGGGATCGGCGCGACATGCGCTGAGCCTAATCCGGCCGTCGGACAGTCGGCGCGGACCGTCGGGCAGTCGGCGCGAGAGCTGTCGGACAGTTGTTGTGAGAGATTGTCGGCGCGCCCTGTTAGAACTTCCGCAGCAGCTCAGAACTTCGGAAGGCAGCACATGACGCTCCACCACGTCTCCCACGGCGAGGGCACACCGGTGCTCGCGATCCATGGCTGGACCCCGGACCACCGGCTGATGACCGGTTGCCTCGAGCCGATCTTCGAGTCCCGCCTTGACGAGGAGGCTGCGAAGTTCACGGAGATAGCCGTGGTCCGCTGACATCGAGACCTAGCAGCCGCCTTCCCTGGGCCGGTCAGACCGCAATTTCCGCCCTGGGGCCTGGTGTGGGCGCAGTGCGTTCAGCCCGTACGCCGACTCTTGGCCGAGGCGCGGATGTCACGAGTCGTGGAAGGGTGTTCGAGGTGGCTACTAGTCGGTAATGTCGGGGTATGGAGAACCGGAAGCGTCCTATCGGGTGGCCGTTGCTCGTTGCGCTGACGAATGGGCGGGTCCGCGTTCCCGACGAGCGGCTGGATGCTGCTGTGCGAGGCAAGGTGATCCTCGTGACGGGTTCGTCGTACGGGATCGGGGAGGCAACAGCGCGACGACTGGCGCGAGCCGGGGCAATCGTCCTGCTGGTCGCTCGGACCGCGGATCAGCTGGAGGCAGTCGCCGACGAGATCCGTACAAGCGGCGGCCGGGCTCACACTTACCCGACCAACCTCGCGGATCCCGCTGTGATCGAGCAACTCGTTGCCACCGTGCTCGACGAGCACGGGCACGTGGATGTGCTGGTCAGCAATGCGGGTAAGTCGATCCGGCGCTCGGTGGCGGACACGTACCAGCGGTTCCATGACATCGAGCGGACGAACGCGGTCAACTACCTCGGACCGGCCAAGCTGGTGCTGGAGTTGTTGCCGTCGATGCGGGAGCGGAAGTCGGGCCACCTCGTCAACGTGTCGACCGCGGGCGTGCGGACTCCCCCTATGGCTCGCTGGTCGGCGTACCTGGCGTCGAAGAGTGCGTTCGACGTCTGGCTGCGCTGCGTCGCACAGGAGGTGCGGGACGACGGCGTGACCGCCTCGACCGTCTACATGGGACTGGTTCACACCCGCATGAGCGAACCCACCCCGTTGCTGAACAAGATGCCAGGCCTGAGCCCGGAGCAAGCAGCCGACCAGGTTTGCGAGGCGATCGTGACTCGCCCACACAACATCACACCACCGTTCGTGCGGCCGGTCGATGCTGTCGGCAACTTGTTCCGAGTGCCGACCGACCTGTTGATGCGACAGTACTTCCGCCGGACCGAACGAGGTCCCAAGCCCGAGGAGACACCGTGAGGCCGCGGCCGATCGCGCCGATGCGCCCGCCGGCTTGGCTGGTGCGAGCTGCAGCCGAGCTTGGTGGCGTCTCCGTCGCGATCGCGAAGTCGGGCGTCTGGCGTTCGGCGAGACCGTCGCAGTTGCTGGCCATCGAGCGGGCCCTGCGCACGTGGGGCCCGTCGATGGCGGCGCTCGGCGCCGTGGCCGCGATCCGCTATCCGAATCAGCCGGCGGTCATCGACGAGCAGGGCACCATCACCTATCAGGAGCTCGACCAGCGCTGTGCGGCGATAGCAGCCGGGCTGCACCCGACGTACGGGATCGTTGCCGGGAGCAAGGTCGCGGTGTTGTGCCGGAACCACCGGGGCTTCCTGGAGGCGACGCTGGCAGCTTCCAGGTTGGGCGCGGACGTGCTGTTCGTGAACACCGGGTTCGCGGCACCCCAACTCGCGGCCGTACTCGAGCGACACCGGCCGGACCTGCTGATCCTCGACGAGGAGTTCCTGCCCGCAACGAGTGACATCCCTCGAGTGCTGGCCTGGCACGAAACAGACAGCGAGCCGACTCTCGACCAGCTGGCCTCAGAAACGTGGGCGGATCCACCGAAGCCGGCCAAGCCCGGGCGCATCACCATCCTCACCTCCGGAACGACTGGAGCCCCCAAGGCCGCACCGCGAGCACCCACGACGGCAGGTCTGGCCGGACTCACCGTGAGCACCCTGAACCGGATCGGACTACGTGCGGGCGAGCCGATGGTGATCTGCCCGCCGCTCTTTCACGGACTCGGCCTGCTCAACTCGATGCTGGCCCTGTTCCTCGGTTCGCCGTTGGTCCTGGCTCGCAAGTACGACGCGCAGGCCGTGCTCGCGTCGGTGGACCGGAGCCGGGCCGGCTCAGTGGTCGCCGTACCGGTGATGTTGCAGCGGATGCTCGACCTGCCCGCGACCGAGATCGCACGCCACGACGTCAGCTCGCTCCGCGCGGTCATCTCCGGCGCGGCGGCGCTAGGCCCGACCTTGGCGGAGAGGTTCATCGCGCAGTTCGGCCCGATCCTCTGCGACGTCTACGGGTCGAGCGAGATCGGGATCGCCACCATCGCCACCTCGGCGGATCTGATCGCAGCGCCCGGCACGGTGGGCAAGCCCTGCCTCGGCAGCTCGGTGCGAATCCTGGACGACGACGACTTGGTCCTCCCCGCAGGCGCGACCGGGCGGATCTTCGCCGGCGGCGGCCTGGTGTTCGGCGGGTACTCCGACGGCGGCAGCAAGACCGTGGTCGACGGCCTGATGAGCACCGGCGATCTCGGCCATCTGGACGAGCAGGGCCGGTTGTTCGTGGACGGCCGCGAGGACGACATGATCGTGTCGGGCGGCGAGAACGTCTATCCGGTCGAGGTCGAGGATTGTCTCGCCAGCCACC
>JAWWOY010001043.1:0-7048 GCA_033851195.1 Kribbellaceae bacterium
TCTGTCAATGGCTCTGACAATGAAGGGGAGTCGGAACATGCCATAAGTGACAGTCATGACAGCTGTTCGGTCAGCCTGTCACGCTGGAGGCGGCTCAGTCTGGGTGGCGCGTCGAACTTGTAAGGCGATGGTCCGCGTTGCGAATCGTGGACCGACTCTCCGTGCCGCTCACGAGATACGAGTGCCGGCTGCACAGTGGGAAAGGGCTATCGACGGGATCCAATCCCGCTCAACCTGACGGCGCGCCTGCTGCCGGTCGGCGGATGGCCTGCCGAGGGTCCGTACATCGGCATGACAACGAGCGGAACCCGGCAGATCAGTGCGACGTCTGGAAAGAGCGCCAGACGGCTTGCACATCCTCAGGATGCCCGCACTCCGAGTGCGGCGAGGAGGGCCCAGACTGTGTCTTCGACGAAGACATCGCGGCGGCCCAAGAGCTCCTTGATGCGCTCGACAGGCTCAACGGTCAAGCCAGACTCCAGTGCCCAGTCACGGAGCGCGGCTGCGGCGACTGTCGCCGTTGAGCTGTGGTCCCGGAGCATCGCGCACACGCGGTTGAACTCGAGTTCGGACTCCTTCTCGAGTTCCTCGCGCGCCGCCCCCTCGAGCATGTTGCCCTCGTCGTCGAACGGCGCGTACCCCGGGAAGATCGATGAGGCGTACCCCTCGAGGTCGATGAACGTACGCACCGTGCCGGTTGATCCATAAGCGACGACATCGGCCCCGTCGCTGTCGAACACGCCGATCAGCAGCAGCGGCGAGCCGTCGGCCTTCGCCCACCTGTCCACGAGCTCGGCCGATGCGTCAAGGTCGACCTCAAGACACTCAAGCACGCCCCACGGCGCACGAACGTCGCCGGCGTCCTCCGTCGGCGACCAGTCGAGCAGCGGGGCGATACCGTCGCGAGCGTGTGCGGCGAACCGGTCAGGCTCCGTGATGACAGCCCACGTCGCAGTGAGGCCCACCGACACCCTCCCGATACGTCGATCCACGTCCCACCAGATCCAACACCATCCACCGGGGACACGGGAAGGTCGCAACCATGTCGTCTGGGCCCCGATCGGCTACTAGCCAGCGGCCCGCGGCCCGCACTCTCCTCGGCAGATCCGTGTGTCGGCGAGGCGTCAAGTCGTCGGCAGGCTTCTTGACCTGTCGCGCATCAATCGGCGGATATTTGTCGCGGATCATCTGACGGATCACAATTTGCGAATAGTCATGTCGGGGCCAGCCTAGGGCCTGGGCGCGTCGCCAAGCTGATCGTAGCCCGGCATCTTGCTAACAGCGGCCTGGAATCGGGTCGGACAACGATGGACGATCAGCCGGAGACGCGGCAGCGCCCCCAGCGAGCACCGGACTGGGGTGGACGGTCCGCACTCGACTACGCATCAGATGGGATCGAACGCGGATGCGAGCGTGACGGCCAGACAGCGGTAGTCCTGCATGAGCGGGCCGACGAGCTTCTGGTCAGACTCCATCGCGGAGCACAGGCCCTTCGCCATGTCCTCGATCCGGTCGTCACGATCGGGGTGCCTCCGCTTGTTCCTAAGGTCGAACGATCGCCAGCGCCGCCAGCCGACATCGAGCACCGTCGCGCGACTGCCCGGGTCGGCCAGTGGACATCCCTCGCTCCACAACTTCTCGAGCGCTGTCATCGCCGTTGTGCGTGTCGCCTCGTCCACGAATGGAGCATTACACGTCCGGTTGTAGCCCCGGGAGCCTGGCCAAGTTTGCTAACGCATTTGCTAACAGGGTCCGTAGATTCGTGGAGACGGCCGGAGACGTGCGGTCCTGATTTCACGCTCAGCGCGGCCAGCAGGCGAGCCGCCATGGACCTGTCTGGACGGTCGATCAGCAACTTTGAATCTCCCGGAACCCCCGATCTGCGAAGGCTAGGTTCGGCGACGGCCACGCCCCGGGGCACCGTGGAGCCATTCGTGGTGCCAAATGGAGTCAATCATCGTTGTTAGAGTGACCTGACGAGGTTGATTCGCAAAGCTCCGCAGCGTGAAGTTGCCCCAAGTGGCAGGTGCCGAGGCACTCATAATCCCTGGGTCGTGGGTTCGAGTCCCACCCGCCCACAAACAAGAAGCGCCGGGTGGGGAGCTAGTTGGTCCCGGCTGACGGCACGTGCGGTTAGGTGGGCCACGTGGCCGAGCTGGCCACCGTCGCACAGGTTCAGCCATCGACGTTCAACCCCGCCGTGACGCTGAGGCGTTGAAAGACGGACTTTCACAAATCGGCTGGCAAGCCGATGGTGCGATGGCGGCTTGGCCACGGCATGATCGCGAACCCGGGAGCGACGACATCGTGCGCGCGCCATCAGTCCGATAGGGACAAGCAGAACTCGTTGCCTTCGGGATCGGTCAGGACGGTGTTTCCTATGTGCCGGGCTTGGACGGTTGCGCCGAGAGCGGTTAGGCGCTGGATCTCCAGTTCCAGGTCCGCAGCAAGCAGGTCCAGGTGCACTCGATTCTTTCCGCTGGTGGGCTTTGGCACGAGCTGGAACCACAGACGAGGTCCTCCGTGCGCCGGTTCGACGAGGACAGTCGGGTCGTCTTGGGTATTGGTGATCCCCAGCGCGCGCAGACGTGCGAGTTCTGCGTCGTCGTAGGGTGCGATTGCATAACCGTCCAGAGCGGCGGCCCAGAAGCGAGCCGTGGCCGCGGGATGATGGCAGTCGAAGACGATGTCGTGGAGTCGCGCCATCCACCCATGATCTACACACCCAACGGACGATGTCACGCAGATTTCAGCGCCGGGCCGGCTGGGATTCGGCTGCCCAAGGCAACTTGCAGAAGACTTCATGAGTGGCAGCAGGTCAGTCCTGAGGGAACGCCAGGCTAAGCCTCTTCGAGGCCCTGCCTGGGCACGATCGGTCGAGAGCAGGATCAGGCAGACTGGCGTTCATGTGCGGTCATCCGATCCCGGCGGGAGGCCTCGTGACCGGACCGTTGAAATCGCGCTCGCATGTGGCGTCGTCATCGGGGCCTCGCAGAGTCTCGTGCGAGCCGATCCACCGCTGCCCGAAGCCGTCCCGGCGCGGGATGCGCGTAGATCTGCGTCGAGGCCAAGCTGGCATGCCCCAGCAGGGCCTGAGCCTCATCCAGGGTGCCCCCGGCATCCAGCACGTTGCTCGCAAACGCATGCCGCAGCATGTGTGGATGCACCGGCCGCTCCAGACCAGCACGCCGAGACAGCGCCGCCAGCAGCTCCGTCACCGTGCCCGGACGCATCGGCGCCCCGAGCGGCTCCCGGAACAGATTCACCAGCACGAAATCGCAACCGGCCGCCGCCGGCACCTGCTGGCGCTCCCACCAGTAGGCGTCGTGGGCCTGCACCACCAAGAAGTCGAGCGGCACGACCCTCGACCGTAGCGACTTCGCGATCGCCCCGTTCGACGCGTCCTCACGACGAATGACATGCAGATGCTCGCCGGGGACATCGCAGCCCAGCGAAGTCGAGTCCAAAGCCATGTGAATGTCCGGCCGCCGAAGACCTGCGGCCTCCCCCCGCCGCAGACCCGCCCGGCCGAGCAACACCACCACGAACCGGTCGCGTGCCGACCGGCACGCCCGCAGCAGCGCCAACGCGTCCTCGCCACTGGAGCGAGCCGAGTACCGCTCCGGAACCGACAACCCGATGACGCGGCCGAGCCACATAGCGAAGCCCAGTTGGCACTCGAACGCATCACCCTCGACCCTTGGCGAATCGGGCACGGTCACAACCGCAGCACTCGTCCTACTCCACCTCCAACGAGGCACCCGGTGAGAAAACCTCAGTTTTGAGGATAAGTGCTGAATCGGATCCGGCTGGCGTGAGTACCGGGCCGAGCGTCGCCGGGATCCATGACTGGGCCGGTCGACGCGCGGCCGATGCTGCTGTTCCTCAAGACCTCCGCGGCCGGGAGAGCCATTGAACTGGCCCGGCGGAAGGGCCCCGGGCCGGACCGGATCCGGACGCCCGTCTGGTGTGCGCTGGTGAGACCAGGGGTCAGGCGCGAGGTTTTTGGCTGAGGCGGGAACTCCGTTGCGGTATCCGGCATCTAATTGGGTATCGATGCGATGGGGGCCGGTAATGACGAGCGAACTGATGTGGACTTCCGGTCACCCTGCTGAGCTCGGCCGTCGGTGGTATGCCCGCAGACCGTTTTACGTTGTCGGGCTGGTCACGACCGTTGCTGGAGCACTGACGTGGCTCCTGGGCTGGCGGTACGGGCATGTCGTGACCACCGTGGGTCTGCTGGTGATGCTGCTCGGCGCGATCGACTGGATATTCCTCGTGACAGGCGCCAGAGGAGTCGTGTTCTACCGCATGAGCCTGGACCGCTCGAAGAGCGGCGACCACGCGGAGGCTGAGCGGTTCGCGACCAAGTCGGTCAAGGCCTATCGCCAGTTCGCGAGCATTCGGCCCGGCGAGAGGTTCAGGTACGCCGCGGCACTGGACCACCAGCGGAACATGTCGGTAGAGGCCGGACACGATGCCGACGCGCTCGCTGCGGCCGAACTCGCGGTCGCGCAGTGGCACGTGGTTGTCCAACTCGACCGGATGGGCCGGTTCGACGAATTGCTGGCGCACATCACGGAATCGATCGTCCACAGGAGGCAGCTGGTCGCCCAGATGGAGGAGTTGCTGGCCTCCGAGTTGGCCAACCTGAGTGTGTTCTATCAACAACAGGACGACTGGCCGCAAGCCCTCGCACCAATCGAGGAGGCGGTCGCCATTCGACGGCGGCTCGCCTCGGCTCCCGAGCTCGACTACCCCGACCGGCACATCGCGCTGGCTGAATCCCTTAACACCCTGGCCGCGGTCTTGATCGACGCACCGTGGCCCGCGGACGCCGCGGCGCCCCTGCTCGAAGCAGCCGAGATCGGGCACGACACACCCACCGAGGACGACGATGCCCGCTCGCGGATGGCACGCCTGTACAACGCCATCGGCACGAAACTGACCCGGATCGGACTCCTCACCGAGGCGCTAGCGGCGCACGAGCGCGGCCTCGCACTGCGACGCCTACGCGAACCGGACCAATGGCTGGCGGGCGAGCTCGCGGCCACCTGCGTCGTGCTCCGATGGCTGGGCCGCCCGGGCGAGGCCCTTCCGCTCGCCACACAGGCCGCGGCCATCTGGCGCGACCTCGCTAGCGACGACGCCGGTAACCGAGCGAGGCTGGCCGAGGCTCTCCAGGATCTCAGCACGGTCCACCAAGACCTGCGCGAACTCGAGGCCGCGCGGGTGCTCAACGAACAGGCGCTGGAGATCATCACACAACTCACCGACGACGACGACGGGTACGTCCGCCACCTGATCACCTCCCTCGACGACCACGCCGTCCTACTGGCCCGGCTCGGGCGCACCTCCCAGGCCCGCGAAACGGAAAGAAGAGCAGCACTACTCCGAGCAGCACGCCTCCGCGAACAGCTCGACACAAGCTACAGCTCTGACAACCAGCCGCTGCGATTCATCTTCGGTGACGGCCGATGGCGACCATTGCCGTAACGGCCTGCCGATGAGTCGACCTGACCTGGACGCCTGTCCGGTCCAGGACCGTGACCCCGGGACGCGGTCACGGCGTCGTACGACGTCCGGCCGGGGCGTCGATGCTGAGCACATCCGCGATAGCCCGGCGTCGGTGGAAAGCTTCTTCTCCCGCCCCGGCGACTTCCTGCGCGACGTCATGGAGGGTCTGGACTCCGACGCCCGAGCGGCGCTCGGCCTGATCTTCGTCCATCACGACTGGCTGAGTAGCCCCGTCAGCCTCGCCGAACGCAGCGCTGACCTGGTGTCCCGACTCGGGAGCACTCTGGGCGGCGTCCTCGCCGCCCTGGAGGCGATGAAGGACAGCTTGGTTCGTCATCTCACCCGAAACGAAGAAACCGGTTGGGTGTTCGCGCACCCCACTATGGCGGATGCGTACTCCGGCCTGATGCGGTCCCCGGACCTGATCGGGCATCTACTGGCCGGCTTCCCACTCGAAGTGCTGATGAGGGAAGTGACCTGCGGTGATGTCGGTGTCCAAGGCGCTCTCGTTGTCGGGCCGACGCATTACGACATGGTCCTGGATCGTCTGGACGAGCCGCTCGCGGGCGCCGGCTTCGAGAAGTGGCGAGAGCGGGATCGGCGGCGGTTGTTTCTCGCGACGAGATGTGGCGCGGCATTCCTGGAGCGATGGTGTGGTCGCAACGCAGACATCGTCGAGGGGCTCGCGGAACCAGGGTTGATGCTGCAGGCTATGTCGGACAATCAGCTCGTTGCCAGGCTAAGCGAGTTCAGGCTATTCCCCGAGCGGCTGCGGGTCCACTTCGCCGAGCAGTTGATGGCCTACTGCCTCAGTGGGCACGACCCGGCCGTGTTGTATGACGAGACCCTGAAGTCGGTCCTGACAGCAGCGGAGTGGGAGGCACTCCTGCTTCGTGTGCGGTCCGAGCTGCTAGATGACCTGCACGGCGCCATCCACACATGCACCGCTGACGCCGACCTTTCGACCACCGATCTGGAGTCGGTCGTCGAGCCGCTTTCAACCCTAGCCTTGCACCTGCCCGACCTATTTCCCGGCGACGACTACGTCGCACAGCGGGCCCAAGAACTCGACTCACTGCTCGACCAGTGGATGTCCGACAATCAGTCGGAGGCTCGACCCGAGAGACACGACAGGAGGCCCCGGGGAAGCGCGCAGGCGGATCGGGATTGGTCGCACGGACCCACCCGATCGGTCTTCGATGACCTCCTCGACGGCCGCGAGGACGTTTCGTAGAAGAGCAGCCGATGGTGTGCTGAGCACCTGATGGGTGACAGCTCAGCCGCCCGCTCCAGGAGTCTCTGGTCCAAGGCCCTGCGCGGGTTGAGTCCAGTCCGCTGTGTCGCGGTACGCCGAGCTCCGCGCGTTGCCCCCGTAGCTCAGGGGATAGAGCAATGGTTTCCTAGACCGTGTGTCGCCAGCTCGAGCCGCGTGAGCTCAGTTGGCGGAGTTGGCTGATGCGCGGGAACTGCAGCTGTAACCAGAGTTCCACAGTCCTCAGAGGGTGTGGTCACTCGTGAGTGCAGCACGCCG
>JAWWOY010001055.1:0-3726 GCA_033851195.1 Kribbellaceae bacterium
CCCCACGAGCCACTCACCCCGGGCGACTTCCCGCCTCGACTGGCCGGGGCCACGCCGACTTCCCGCCTCGACTCGCCGCGCGGCCTCGACCTACCGCCTCAACGCGCCGGTTTGATGCTCGGAGTACAGCGTGTTGAAACGGGAGGTGGAGCTTCGACGGCCTGTCGGAGCGGTAAGTGAAAACCCTGCGGGCAATCAGCTGGGCAGCGACGCGGGCAGTCAGCTGGGCAGCGACCCAGGCGGTTTAGTGAAAAGCCTGCGGGCAGGCAACTGGTCCCGACCCAGATGGCAACTTGGGACCGATGAACGTCGACACGCCCGGGAACAAGGGACCGACGATCGGGTGAGGGGCGTGTTCCAGCCGCGGCGGGGGGCTGAGCGGGGAAATGGGGGGCGGGGTGGGGCGGTTACGGCTTATCGTCGCGGGCATGAATGGAGCACCGGTGGTTGACTACCACGCCACGTCGGCACGTCCTGGTTGGGATGAGCTGCCCGATAGCCTTCAGCGAGCCTGTGCTGTTGCCCTGGGCACCGAGATCGTCGCGGCCGGTCCGCCGGTCGGCTCGGGCTTCACCGGCGGGTTCGCCGCTCCTCTGCGGCTGGCCGACGGCCGGGTGGTCTTCGTCAAGGCTGCTGGCGAGCCTATGCACGCGTACACGGCGTACCAGCGGGAGGCGGAGGTCGTGCCGCAATTGCCGGCCGCCGTACGGGTGCCACAGATTGTCGCGACCGCCCATGCCGCTGACGGGGACAGCAGGTGGTTCGCGGTGGCGTCCCAGCGGGTCGACGGCCGGATGCCGGGCACACCGTGGACAGCTGCGGACTTCGCCACCGTGACCGCGAACTGCGAGGTCATGGCCGAGGCGCTGTCTCCCAGCCCGCTGGGCGACCTGGAGCTGTTTACCAGCGACCTTGAGTCCGATGGGTTCCCGAAGGATCTGCCGGAACAGATCAGGTCCGGGGACAGGCCGCTGCCGGGCGGGTTCCAGCCCTGGTTAGGCCAGCGACTCGACGAGCTGGCAGAGCTGGTCCACCTCTTCCCCGAGGCTCTCGCCGGGGCTACGGCTACACACGGGGACCTCCGGCCGGACAACATGCTGCTCGACCCTGTCGGCCAGTGCTGGACCGTCGACTGGAACTGGCTGGCCCTCGGCCCGCGCTGGATGGACTGGGTCGGCCTGCTGCCGCTCGCGCATCATGACGGCATCGACACCGCTAGTGCGGTCGCAGCCAGCCCGCTCACCGCCGACGTACCGGCTGAGCACCTGGACTGCTTCGCGGCGGTGATAGCGGCCTACATGCTGAATAACCTGGAAAAACCGCCTCCACCAGGCTGTACGCCGGAGCTGCGACGGCACCAGCGGCTCTACGCCTGGGCCTTCCTGGAGTGGCTGGCAGTACGCCGCAGCTGGTGAAGCCGTAACTTTGGACTATGAGCAAAGGTCCGACCACCAGATTCAAAGTCGAGGTCCTGGACGGCGAGCGCGTCTCCAGGCGTGAGGACCTGGTGGTGACTGAGGAGCCGCTCGAACTCCGGCTGGAATGGCCCGGGCGGCCTCCAGAGCCGCTGGTGGTGACGATGCGCACGCCCGGCTCCGACTTCGAACTGGCCGCCGGGTTCTGCCTCGGCGAAGGCTTCGCAACCCGGCCGCACGCCATCGACACCGTGGCCTACTGCACCGACGTCAAGCTGACCCGGGAACAGCAGTTCAACACGGTGACGGTCAGCTTCGATGGGCCGCCGGACCGGGAGCCGCCGCAGCGGTACGGCGTCACCTCGGCCGCCTGCGGGGTGTGCGGCCAGCAGAGCCTGGACGAACTGGCCGGGCGGGACTATCCGCCGGTTGACCAGGTGCAGGTGCCGGTGGACGTCGTACGGCGGCTACCTGATCTGCTGCGGGAGGCTCAGCCGACGTTTGGCCGTACTGGCGGGCTGCATGCGGCCGGGCTCTTCACCACCGAGGGCGAGCGGGTGGTCGTCAGGGAGGACGTCGGGCGGCACAATGCCGTCGACAAGGTGGTCGGCTGGACCGTTCTGAACCACCGCAGCAGGAGCGGGCTGGTGCTGGCTGTCAGCGGCCGGATCGGGTACGAGATCGTCCAGAAGGCCGTCGCCGCCGGCCTCGGCATGATCGTTGCAGTGGGCGCGCCATCCAGTCTCGCCGTCGAGCTGGCCCGGCAGTTCGAGGTCACCCTGGCCGGGTTCGCCCGAGGCGATCGCTGCGTGGTCTACAGCTCACCCGAGCGCGTACTGCAATGACCATAGCTAGCTGGCTTCGAGCTTGATGAAGGTTGCCCTCGGCACGTATTCGTAGCGCTCCGGCATACAGGTCAAGATGATGACCTGACCGTGATCGCCGGCCCGGCCGAGCAGGGCGCCCATGTCCCGCAGGCGGCCCTTGTCGGACCAGCCGAGGGCATCGTCGAAGATCACCGGCACGCTGCCGTCACCGGTGCTGACCAGATGACTGATCGCCAGCCGGGTGATGATCGCCAGTTGCTCCTGGGCGCCGGTCGATAGAGCCTCCACCCGCAGCCGGGCACCGTCCAGCTCGCGCTCGGCGACGGCCAGGTCGTCGTCCAGCCAGACTCGGAAGCTCGCCCCGTAGACGCTGCGGCCGAGCGCCTCGATGCGGGTCTGGAGCGGCTCGGAGTACTTGGTCTGAGCCTCGGCCCGGTGCCTGCCCAACGTCTCGTACACCCTGCGGGCAGCCTTAGCGCGACGGCTCAGGCTCTCGTGGTCGGCCCGAAGCGCGGCCAGCTCCAGCGCAGCCGCATCGCGGCGGGTGGCCAGCCCGTCCCGCCCGGACTGATCGAGTCTGCCTTCGGTGGTGCGCAACGCGTCCCTGTTGGTGTCGCGCTCGGCTTGCAACCGGTTGGCGACCGCAAGCGCGTCAGCCAACTCGCCCGCGACCTCATCTGCCCCGGCTGCATCCGCCTGCTCCTGGACGACGGTCAGGTCCTCGAGAACGGACTCGACCTCGGCGGTCGCCGTCGCCACTTCGCTCTCGACATCCTCGTCGGCGACCTCGGCCCGGGCAGCGTCCAAAGCCTCGGCTGCTGCCGCCAGCCGTTCCGCGGTCAGCTCGCAGCGCGCACGGACCTGCTGTGCCTCCGAGCGATCCTCGTCCGCGGCCTTCCGAGCTTGCGCCGCGGCGAACTCTGCGTCCGCCAGCAGGCGCTCGACAGCGGCCAGCTCGGCACGCGCCTCCTCCAGCGATTGCTGCGCGGCGCCGAGATCCGCCGCATCGCTCGTAATACTTGGCTCGAGGTCTTCGAAATCGAAAACCTCCTCCTCGAAACCGAGTTCCTCGAACAGCGACATCTGGCCTGGCACACCTTCGACCGCGGCCGGCCGATCGTCCTGCTCCGGCTCGCCTTGAGACGTCGTCGTACCGAGTCGTGCGGACAGCAAGGCGATCCGCTCGGCAGGGTCGCCACCTGCGGTCAGCGATCGCTCGGTACGGCGAGCCTCCTGCAACTCGGCGGAAGCGGTGTCGCCCTTGCGCAGCAGCTCGCGCGCCTCGGCCAGATCCCGTACGCCGGCGCGACCGAGCAGGTCTTTCTCCCGCCTGAGCGCGTCGTCCAGCCGCGAACGCAGAGTGGCTGCCTCCCCACCCGCGCGAACCGTGACCTCCAACTGCCCGGGCACGCCGACGACCAGTTCACCCGAAACCAGGAGCCGGGCCTCGGCACCCTCGTTGAGCTTCTCCGGCACGGATCCGG
>JAWWOY010000046.1:0-5805 GCA_033851195.1 Kribbellaceae bacterium
GGAGTTCCCCGAGACCGGCATCCTGGTGCTTTCGGCACACGCCGAGGTCGAGCACGCGATGGAACTGCTGGCCACCGGCCATCGGATCGGCTACCTGCTGAAGAGCCGGGTGACCGACGTGGCCGAGTTCATCGAAACGCTCGAGCGAATCGTCAAGGGTGGGTCGGTGATGGACCCCGCGCTAGTGCAGGAACTGGTCACCGCCCGGCGCCGCAACGACCCGCTGGCGGTCCTCAGCCCGCGGGAACGTGAGGTGTTGTCGCTGATGGCGGAGGGGCGCTCCAATGCCGGCATCGCCCGCCGGCTCTGGGTCGCCGAGGGGACGGTCGAGAAGCACGTCCGCCACATCCTCTCCAAGCTGGGCCTGCCGGAGACCGACGACGATCATCGTCGGGTCCTCGCGGTGGTTACCTTTCTCGAGGCCCTCTGACCGGCTCGCCGCCGGACAGGCGCCCGAGCAGGTTGCGGATGGCACAGCCGGACAGGGTGGTCTTGGACAGGAACCCGAGGGCCGGACTCGCAGCGATCAGGTCGGCGTAGTCCTCCTCGGAGTGGGTGGAGATCAAGATCGCATAGAGCGGAGCCAGCTCCGGTTCGCGGTTCAGCCGTCGTACGACGTCGAAGCCGCTTTGTCCACCGAGGTCGATGTCCACCAGGGTCACGTCGGGCCGGAGTTCCGTCACTCGGGCGAGCGCCTCGGCGCTGCTCGAGGCCACGCCCACGACGTTGACGCCCTCGCGCTCCAGGAGACCGCGTGCGGCGTCCAGGAAGCGAGGGCTGTCGT
This sequence comes from Kribbellaceae bacterium, assembly GCA_033851195.1. Classification (GTDB taxonomy): domain Bacteria; phylum Actinomycetota; class Actinomycetes; order Propionibacteriales; family Kribbellaceae; genus Kribbella. The sequence continues at coordinate 785 of JAWWOY010000046.1, forward strand.
CGACGATGAGACAACGCAGCTCCATGGGTTAAGCATTGCAAGCGGCCAGGCTCCGGGCATGCCCGCTAGCATGACCCCCGGTCGAAAATGGGCCCAGATTCCAGCTGCCGGGTATCGGGGGTTGGCGTTGCCCGTAATGACGCCGGCCCGCCTGGCTGCCAGCGTGGGCGCCGTACTTGAGTACGCGGTGAAAACACTGAGAGGACCGTGGGCGTGCTCGGATTCCTGCAGCAGTTGGGCGGACAGGTGGGCGCCTGGCTGTACCTCATCGCCGGGGGCCTCGCATTCGCCGAGGCAGCGGTCATGGTCGGCCTGGTGCTGCCCGGCGAGACGGCGTTACTGGTGAGCGGGTTCGCCGCACACCAGGGCTGGATCGCGCTGTGGCCGATGGTCGCGACAGCGGTCGGCTCGGCCATCCTCGGGGACAGCGTGGGTTACGAGGTCGGCCGCCGGCTCGGCCCGAGGATGCGCTCCTCCCGGCTGGGTCGGCGGGTGGGCGAGGAGCGTTGGCAGCGTACCGACGCTTTCCTGCGACGGTACGGCGGTCGGGCTGTGCTGCTGGGCCGTTTCACCGCAGTCCTGCGGGCACTCGTCCCGGGCATGGCCGGGATGGCACGGATGCCCTACCTACGGACGTTCCTACCGTGGAACATCGCCGGCGCCACGATCTGGGGCGCGGGCTGCGTGCTGCTCGGCTACGGCTTCTCGGCGTCACTGGCCGCGGTAGGCAGTGTCCTCACCTACGGGCCGCTCGCGCTGATCGCCCTGGCCGTCGTCGTGCTCATCTTGCTCAGGCTGCGAAAGCGCCGCACGAGCCGGCTCCGGAAGCGGTAGTAGCAGCCTGCGAATTCCGGCCAGCGGGTAGCAAGAATGGCCGCTGGCCGTGGAGACACCCGACCGGCTAGGCCGAAACCCTTGAAGAGGACGACTCGACAGGGGACCGGTGAGCAATCATGACGACGAACGTCGGCGATTCGGCGGCAGGTTCGCGGCCCTGGGCCACGGTCGTCCGGGCGCTGTCCGTCGTACCGATGGCTCTGCTCCTGATGTCATGGTTCGGCCTAGGTCAGCATGCGCAGGCCTTCGGCGCAGTCGTCGTCTCAGCCGCCGATCGAGCCCGGATGGATGCGGCGCTGGCGGCGGCCGGTCCCGAGCAGCGAGCGTACATCGGTAAGGCGATCGCGGTCGGGCACAGCGCGAACGAGGTCGTCCGGTTCGCGGAGGCGATCCGGGGCAAGGAAGCCGGATGGCTGCGCACGCACCTCAGTCTGATCGACCCGTCCGGCACTGGCGGGGTGTCCTACCACGGCTCTGAACTGCGTCAGATCGACGACACTACCTGCGGGTCCACGTCACTTCTGGTGGCTCGGGCGATGGCCGATCCGCTGTATGACCTTTACCTGACGACCGGCGACAGCACCGACCCGGCTGCCGCGACGGCGGCGCAATTCCAGGCCCGGGTGGCCGCCGAGGAACGACGCATCCATGCCGCCACCAACCTGCTCTGGCCGGAGAGCCTCGGCACGTCCCCGTGGGGAGTCAGCGGCGAGCTGAACCGGCACGTCGGCGTGACGGAGACAAGGTATGGCACCCGGCTGGTCGACGGCACCCACGGCGGCAGGATCAACCGAGCGCTCCGTGACGCGGTCGCGGCGGTGGACAGCGGGCAGCCGGTGCCGGTGCTGATCGGCGACCTGCTTCCGCACCACTACGTCCTGATGGTCGGCCATCGCGACAGCGACCTGTTGTTCTACGACCCGGGCTATGCGGAGGTTGTCGTGGTCAGCGAGCAGGCCTTCCTCACGGGCGACCTGAGTACGCTCGGGTACCGCCACTTGATGGCGGTGATCACGCCCTCCCGCTGACAAGGCGTCGGTCCTACAGAGAGGCAGCCAGTGATGGTCCACCTGTTCGTGAACGGCGAGGGCATGCGCGGCGGTGGCGTACACCACAACATCGCGGAGTACCCGTATCTGGGTGAGGTGCGCACGGCGCCGCGGTACCGGTTCTTCTCCGTCCGCGACGAGTTCCCCGGGCTGCAGTTGGTCGAGACCGCCGGCGCGAGCATCGCCGGCGAGCTGTACGACGTACCGCTGTCGGTGCTCGCGGAGAAGTTCCTGCCGGACGAACCGCCCGAGCTGGAGCTGGGGGTCATCCAGCTCGACGACGACTCGTACGCGCTTGCCGTGCAACTGCGTCCCGGTGAGGCCGGGTCAGGCAAACACAAGGACATCACGTCGTACGGCGGTTGGCGTACTTATCGGTAGTAGCCTCGTGCCGTGGCCCTCGCGGGGTTCAACGCACTCGACGTAGGCAGCGCCCGGCGGCAGCTGCTTGCGTGCTGCGACGTGCCGGACCTGGCGGACCGGCTGGCCGAGAACCGGCCGTACGACGATGCCGACGCGTTGCTCGCGGCCGCGGATCAGGCGATGCGTGAACTGACCGACGACGAGGTCGCCCGCGCGGTGGCCGCTCACCCCCGGATCGGCGAGCGGGCGTCCGGCTGGTCGCGCGGCGAGCAGGCCGGGGTGGCGCGCGACGATCGGACCCAAGCGGCCCTGGCGGCGGCGAACCACCGGTACGAGCAGCGGTTCGACCGGGTTTTCCTGATCTGCGCGACCGGGCTCACCGCGGACCAGATCCTCGCCGCGGCCGGTAGTAGGTTGCAGAACGACGATGCCACCGAGCGCGTCGTCGTTGCCGATGAACTCCGCAGGATCGTCTTGCTGAGGCTGCGGAAGGTGATCGACGAATGATCAGTACACACGTTCTCGACACGGCTCTTGGCCTGCCCGCGGCCGGTGTTCCGGTTCGCCTCGAGGCGGCCGAGGACGTCAAAGTGCTCGGATCGGGCATCACCGACGGCGTCGGCAGGGTCGGTGAGCTCGGCCCGGCGATCGGGCGACCAGGGAACTACCGGCTGATTTTCAACACCTCGGTTTACTTTGCCGCCACCGGTCAGACAGCCTTGTTCCCCGAGATCTGCGTGACCTTCACGGTGACCGACCCGGGCCGGCACCTGCACATCCCGCTTCTGCTCAGCCCGTTCGCCTACTCGACCTATCGAGGGAGCTGATCCGGATGGCCATCACCCTGGGCCCGAACCAGTACGGGAAGGCGGAGACCCGGGTGGTGCGGGTCTACCGGGACACGGCCCGGCACGAGATCCGCGATCTCAACGTCAGCACCTCGCTGCGTGGCGACTTCGAGGCCGCGCACATCACCGGTGACCAGGCCGCGGTGCTGCCGACCGATTCACAGAAGAACACCGTCTTCTCGTTCGCCGCAGAGTCGGGCATCGGGGCGATCGAGGACTTCGGACTGCTGCTCGCCGAGCACTTCATCGCGGATTCCGCCGCCGTCAGCGGTGCGCGGATCGAGATCGACGAGTACGCGTGGGACCGGATCGACGTCGACGGCCGCCCCCACGACCATTCTTTCGTACGGCGTGGGCAGGAGATCCGCACGACCCTCGTCACGGTGGACGGCGGCGGCGCGTGGGTGATCTCCGGGCTGAAGGACCTGGTCGTCGCCAAGACCACCGGGTCGGAGTTCCACGGGTTCCGCAAGGACCGCTACACGACGCTGCCGGAGACCGACGACCGGATCCTGGCCACGTCTCTGATCGCGCGCTGGCGGTACGACGCGACGAGCGTCGACTGGGACGCGAGCTACACCTCGATCCGGGCATTGCTACTGGCAACATTCGCCGACCTGCACAGCCTGGCCCTGCAGCAGACGCTGCACGCGATGGGCCGGGCCGTCCTCGAGCAGCACCCCGAGGTGGCGGAGATCAGGTTCTCCGCACCGAACCGGCACCATTTCCTGGTCGACTTGAGCCCGTTCGGCGTCGACAACCCGGGGGAGGTCTTCCATGCGGCCGACCGCCCGTACGGGTTGATCGAGGCGACCGTACTGCGCGACGACGGGCCGGACCCCGGATCCGCCTGGTACGCCGTACCGGGGTTCTGCTGAGGCCGTCGTGACCGACCTGGATCTGTTGCTGCGGGCCCGCCGGGTGATCACAGCGGGGGGTGAGGTCGACGCCTCCGTCGGGATCCGGGACGGGCGGATCGCCGCGATCGAGCCGCTCGACGCGCAACTGGACGCCGCGCGGGTCGTCGTCCTCGATGACGACGTGGTCCTGCTTCCCGGCCTGGTCGACAGCCACGTGCACGTCAATGAACCGGGACGCCCGGACTGGGAGGGATTCGCCAGCGCGACCCGGGCAGCCGCGGCGGGCGGGGTGACCACCATCATCGACATGCCGCTGAACAGCATCCCGCCTACCACCGACGTCGCCGCGCTCGAGGTGAAACGCAAGACCGCCGAAAGTCAGGCATTCGTCGACGTCGGCTTCTGGGGTGGTGCGGTGCCGGGCAACCTGGCCGACCTGCGAGGCCTGCACGATGCCGGCGTGTTCGGCTTCAAGTGCTTCCTGCTGCCGTCGGGCGTGGACGAGTTCCCACCCTTGGAGGGCGGCCGGCTCGAGCACGCGATGCGCGAGATCGCGGGCTTCGGCGGGCTGCTGATCGTGCACGCCGAGGACGCGCACACGATCGACTTCGCACCGAAGCCGGACGGGACCAACTATCTGGAGTTCCTCGCCTCCCGGCCTCGGCGCGCGGAAGACGTCGCGGTCACGGAATTGATCGAGCTTGCCCGCAGGACCGGCTGCCGGGTGCACATCCTGCACCTGTCCAGCACCGACGAGCTACCGAGGATCCGGGCGGCGCGCAGCGACGGCGTACCGCTGACGGTGGAGACGTGCCCGCATTACCTGACGTTCATCGCGGAGGAGATCCCCGCTGGCGCGACGCAGTTCAAGTGCTGCCCGCCGATCCGCGAGGCGCAGAATCGCGAGGAGCTCTGGCTCGGGCTCACCGACGGCACCATCGACTGCGTGGTGTCCGACCACTCGCCGTGTACACCGGACCTGAAGCCGCCCGACTTCGGCGAAGCCTGGGGCGGCATCGCGTCGCTCCAGCTGGGGCTCTCGGCCGTCTGGACCCAGGCACGAC
>JAWWOY010000050.1:0-3366 GCA_033851195.1 Kribbellaceae bacterium
TGCGTCCAGTACGCCGCGTCGACCGACTCCAGCCGGACCGTCGGGGCAGCCGCGGCATTGGCGCGCTCCAGGCCGGCCGCCACCTCACCGGTCGGGTCGTCCACGTTCTCGCCGACCCAGTAGTCGAAGCCCTCGTGCACCTTCACTTTGAGCGGTTCCGACGCATCGATCAGGTCCTGCAGTCGCGGACCGTCCTTGAGCAGGTCTCCCAACTGGATCGGGTTGCCGGGCTCGGTCGCCAGCGCCGCGGTGATCGCATGGCCGAGGTCGCGGCTCGGGTCGCCGGTCGAGTTGTGCGTCTGCAGACCGATCCAGATCGTCTCGTCGTCGCGGACCAGACCGGGCATCGCCATCGGCAGCAGAGTCACCAGGTTGACCTTCTTACCCTGGTGCGCACCGGTCAGCGTCACCTCGGCGGTACCGGCCGGGACGATCTCGCGGAACGCGATCAGGTCACACTCCGACGGCAGCCCCTCGAACGGCCGGACCACGAACGCGTCGGCCGCCTGGGCCTGCTCCCGGCCGTGGCACTGCTTGAACCGCTTCCCGGAACCGCACGGGCAGGGCTCACGCGGGCTGACGTCGACGAGATCGGCCGGGTCGAGCGTGACGGTCGTGGAGTTCTTGGCGCGGTTACGTGACTTCTTTCCCATACCCGCAGTCTTGCAGGTGGCCCAATGGCCGACGTCGGCCGTCCGCGGCTCAGCGCCGGGGGGATCGACTCAGGACACTAACGCGGTACGACGGCGTACACGGTCCGGCTGTCCTCGGCGGTACGGACACCCCAGTCGGAACTGAGTACATCGACGATGGCCAGCCCGCGACCGCCGATCGACTCCGGGTGCGCGTCGGTGACCCGCTGCGGCTCGGTCTCGCCGCGACCGTCGGTCACTTCCAGGTGGATTCCGGTCTTGTCGACCCACCAAGCCACCCGAACCTCACCAGTGCCCAGCGGCGGCGCATAACGGATCGCATTCGAGAGAACTTCGGAGAGCACCAGTTGGGCGTCATCGCGGGCATCCTCGGCGACCCGGTGCCGCTCCAGGTAGCCGGCCAGAGCGCGGCGGGCATCCGCCACCGCCGTCACTTCGTGCGGCAGTACGACGTCTACGGCGCTAACGTCGGCTGGCATGGTCGCGGAGGACAAACAGGGTCTCCTCAGTCATCGGAACAGCACTAGCAGTCCTGCCCACGATCAAGCGAGGGAAAACACCTGCGCGAATTCTGTTACATAGCGCGGCGGAAGATCACTGATATAGTAAACAAATCGAGACAAAAGCAACAGAATTCAACATGTAAATGACGCGATGCATTCATCCGGCTACGCAGAATTACAAGAGGCGCAACCCGCCGGTAGTCAGGCCGAGCGCCTGGTCCGGCGCAACTTCGACCGGCCTGCCTTGGTGCCTGCGTCCGGCGCGGTAGCAGGTTCCTCGGCCAGCGTCTCCAGCGCCGCCCCGGGCCGGTCGCTGATGATCACGTCGACGCCGAGGTCCCGGCAATACCGGACGTCGTCCGCCGAGTTCACCGTCCAGACGTGCACCGCGTGCCCGTGTTTCTGCGCCCGTTCGACGTACTCGGGGTGTGCGGTGACGATCTCCAGGCTGGGACCGGCGTAGGAAACGCCGGTCGGCAGCGAGCCGTCCCGGAATCGCAGCGGCACCCGGTCCATCAGCAGCACTGTTCGCAGGCCCGGCGCCATCGTCCGCATCCGGCGCAGCGACAGCCAGGAGAAACTCATCACCCGGGCCGGCGACTCCGAGCCGATCTTCGGGTGCGCCCAGCCGAACCGGTCCAGCATCTCGATCAGCCGGCGCTCCACCAGGCCGGCGTACCGGGTCGGGTGCTTGGTCTCGATGGCCAGTTCGAGCGGCCGGCCGGCGTCGTACACCATCGCCAGCAGCGACTCCAGCGTGAGCACCTTGAGCAGATCCGGGTCGGGCCGCGCGGCCTCGTCGTCCAGCTCGGCCCACGGATTCTTCCACGACCCCCAGTCGAAGGTGCTGAGCTCCTCGAGGCTCATCGTCGACAGGACTCCGCGGCCGTTGGAGGTGCGTTCGATCCGCCGGTCGTGCACGCAGACCAGATGACCGTCGGCGGTCAGCCGGACGTCGCACTCAAGGCCGTCAGCCCCGGCGTCTACCGCCCGGCGGTACGCCGCCAGCGTGTGTTCGGGACTGATGTCACTAGCGCCGCGATGGGCCACCACGCTCGGGCGTCTCCCCATGAGTGCAACTCTGGCATGCCGCCCGGATCGCCCGTCGCGCGGGCACTCTGTACAACGGGAAAACGGGCGGCAAACTCGTCGTACGGGTCAACTGACCCGGGTCAGGCGGGATAGGGATGCCACCTCCGCGGTGGGGAGGGTGTCGTACTGGCTGTCGGGGCGGGGCAGTCCGTAGTGCTCGCGGAGGGTGGAGCCGGTGTAGCCAGTGCGGAACAGGCCGCGGGCGCGCAGGATCGGTACGACGTGGTCGGCGAACAGGTCGAAGCCACCCGTCAGCCAGGGCGGCATCACGTTGAACCCGTCCGCGGCGCCGCCGGTGAACCACTCCTCGATCTGGTCCGCGATCTGCTCAGGCGTCCCGGCGACCACCCAGTGCCCGCGAGCGCCCGCCAACCGGTGCAGCAACTGCCGGATCGTCGGCTTCTCCCGGTCCACGATGTCCAGCACGACCTGGAACCGGCTGCCGATCCCACGTTCGCCCTCGGTACTCACCAGTTCGCGAGGGAACGGCCCGTCCAGGTCGTACGACGACAGGTCCACGCCGAGCATCCGGTGCAACTGCTGCAGCGAGTACTCCGGCTGGGTCAGCTCGTCGAATTCCGCCCGCAGCGCGAGCGCCTCCGCCTCGGTGGAGCCGATGAACGGGCTGATCCCGGGCAGGATCAACGGCTGCCGCCGACCCAGCGACAGCGCCCTGGCCGTCACATCGGCATAGAACGCCTGGGCGTTCTGCAGAGTTTGGTGCGCGGTGAAGATCGCCTCGGCGTACTGGGCGGCGAAGGACCGGCCGTCCTCGGACGACCCGGCCTGGACGTAGACCGGCCGGCCCTGCGGCGTACGAGGGGTGTTCAAAGGCCCCCGGACACGCAGGCGCTTGCCGATGTGGTCGATGTGGTGGATCCGCTCGGCATCGGCATAGATCCCGGTGGACGGGTCCGCGATCAGCGCACCGTCCTCCCACGAGTCCCACAGTTTGGTGACCACCTCGACGAACTCCCGCGCCCGGTCATACCGTTCCGCGTGCACCGGATGCTCCGCCAGACCGAAGTTCTGGGCCGCGTTCGGGGCACCGGTGGTGACGATGTTCCAGCCCGCACGGCCCTTGCTCAGGTGATCCAGGCCGGCGAACAGCCGGGCCA
>JAWWOY010001134.1:0-3970 GCA_033851195.1 Kribbellaceae bacterium
GGTGAGGCACGCGGGTTCGTCGGGGAGTCCGGCTCGGGCAAGAGCATGACCCTGCGCGCGATCCTCGGCATCCTCCCGCCCACGATCGCCGTCACCAGCGGAAGCATCACGTTCCAGGGGGAGCAGATCGTCTCGGCCGGCCAGGACGGCCGCCGCTCGTCCCGCCTCGCGAAACTCCGAGGCGCCGGGATCTCGATGATCTTCCAGGAACCCTCGGTGGCCCTCAACCCCGTCACGACCGTGGGCGAGCAGATCGTCGACGCCGTCCGTCGGCGCGAGCACATGTCACGCCGACAGGCGCGCGAGTACGCGCTGCACCTGATGGACCTGGTGGGTATCCACGACGCACCCAGCAAGCTGGGCGCCTATCCCTTCGAACTCTCGGGCGGCCTGCGACAGCGCGTGATGATCGCCGCGGCCGTCGCCGGAAAGCCACGCCTCATCCTCTGCGATGAGCCCACGACCGCTCTGGACGTCACGGTGCAGGCGCAGATCCTCGCTCTGTTCACCCACCTCCGAGACGAGCTCGACGCGGCCCTCCTGTACGTCACCCACGACCTCGCCGTCGTCGCGCAGCTGTGTGACTCGCTGACGGTGCTCTACTCCGGCAAGGTGATGGAGAGCCGGCAGGACCTGCGTGCAGCGCTCGCCGACCCCAGACACCCCTACACCCGTGCCCTTCTGCAGTCCACGCCCGACGTCGACCGCATACAGCAACGACTGCGCACCATCCCCGGCAGCGCGCCGTCCCCGTCGGACCGACCCGCCGGCTGTCCTTTCGCGCCGCGCTGCGACCTCGTGGAGGACGACTGCCGAACCGGCCCCGTGCCCGACGTGTCGACCACGTCCGAGGTCGTAGTCCATTGCCGACACCCGGTGGGTGGCTTCGCCGTCCCCGATGACGAGCTCGAGCCGGACGGAGCACGCGCATGACCACCGAAACACCGCTGCTGGAGTGCACGGACGTCGTCGTCGGCTTCCCGCACAAGCAAGGCAGGGGCGTCTTCTACGCCGTGCAAAAGGCCTCGCTCTCGGTCGGGCCTGGCGAGGTCGTGGGGCTCGTAGGTGAGTCCGGGTCGGGCAAGTCGACTCTGGCGCGGGTAATCGTCGGGCTGCAGCCCACCGACGCGGGAAGCGTCGTCTTCGACGGCCGGCAGCTCGGTAACCGGCGCAGGCTCATCGACCGCCGCGAGATCCAGATGGTCTTCCAGGACCCGTACGGTTCGCTCGACCCGAGGATGAGCATCCGGTCGACCCTGTCGGAGATGGTCAAGAGGCACACCACGCTGCGGGGGCGCGAGGTCCGCGGGCGCTGCCTCGAGCTGCTCGAGATGGTGCAGCTGCCGACGACCATCCTCGACTCGCGTCCCGCCGGGATGTCGGGAGGTCAGCGCCAACGCGTGGCAATCGCCCGGGCGCTGTCGGTGAACCCGCGACTGCTGGTCGCGGATGAGGCGGTGGCAGCACTCGACGTCTCGATCCAGGCGGGGATCGTCAATCTCCTCGCGGACCTGAGACGGGATATCGGGCTGTCGATCCTTTTCATCTCCCACGACCTGTCCATCGTCCGCACGCTCTGCGACCGGGTGAGCGTGATCTATCGGGGGGAGATCGTCGAGGAACAGCCCTGCGCCGAGCTGTTCGAACACCCCAGGAACTCCTACACGCAAGCCCTGCTGAGCGCCATCCCACGCATCCACGGACCACGCTCCGCGGGGCTCTCCGCCGGTCGAGGACTACAGCCGGGCACCCCGTGACCCCACGGCAGGCCCCGGGTTCCTCCCCGGCCCTGCAGCCCGGTCGATGGCCGCGAGCCCTCCCGGTTGAGCGCGTTACGATTTTTGGAATGAACGACGTGCCGGACGACGGGTCGACCTCCACCCCGCCGGAAGGGCTGGCGCAGGTCTCCGTAGGGGACCTGATCGAGACGCTGGGCAGTCACGTCCTTCACCTCGTCTGCGCCCCGCGAGGCACCGATCACGCCCTCACCGGACCGCTGGTCGCCGGACTCGACGACGAGGGCTCGGCGTCCGACCGGATCCTCCTTGCGGCGCACGTGGCCCGAAGCGACGCGGAGCTCCTGGACATGGTCCGCGAGGCAGCCCGACGCGGCTGCCCCGCCGTCGTGGTGAAGGCCGCCAGCATCGAGCCGCGCATCATCCGGGAGGCCGGTGACGAGCTCGGGGTCGCCGTGTTCATCACGCCGGAGGACATGTCGTGGCGACATCTCGACCGGCTCATCGCCGCGGCCTGCCACACGAGGCTCGGGAGCGTGCGGGGCTTCTCCGTGACGCCGTCCTCGGACCTGTTCTCGCTGGCCAACGAGATCGCCTACGCCGTCGGTGGGGCCGTGACGATCGAGGACGCCTCCGACCGCGTCCTGGCTCACTCGAACCTCCCGCACCAGGAGATCGACGAGTCGCGCCGCAGGACCATCCTCGGGCGCCAGGTGCCTGGTGAGGCCAAGAAGAACAACGAGGCACCGCAGACCGACCCACAGGGGGCGGTCGTGCACGTGGCCCCGGTCTGGGCGGGCGAGTTCGGTCGGATGGCGATCGCGGTCCGGTCGGGACCTGAGGTCCTGGGGACGATCTGGGTGATCGAGCATGAGCCGTTGGGAAACGAAGCCGAGCAGGCGCTCCAGCAGGCGGCTTCCGTCACCGCGCTGCACCTCATCCGGTCCCGGTCCACCGCGGATCCGCACCGGCGTGCACGGGTCGAGGCGCTGATGACCCTGCTCGACGGAGGCGACAGCACGACCGCGGCTGCGGCCAGCCTCGGGCTGGACGGCGGTGCCTCGTATGCCGTCCTCGCGCTCGGCCCCGCGTCGGGTGAGGTGGACCCCGACATCAGTACGGCACAGCTGCTCGAGGTGGCCGGCGTCTACTGCGGCGCCTGGCACCCGTCCTCGGTGTGTGCCATCTCAGGTACGACCGTCTACGCGCTCGTGCCGGTGCAAGAGACCACCGGCGCGCGCGAGCACCTCAAGCGGGTGGCGCGAGACGTCGTGCGAACCGTCGCCCGCACGTCCTCGTTCTCCGTCTGCGTGGGGATCGGCTCGATCGCGGCCGGCCAGACCGAGATCCACTCCAGTCGGCGGGTGGCGGACACCGTGTTGAGGGCGATCTCCCACGAGCACGACGTCGATGTCGCGACCGCGGACGATGTGCGCAGCCGCGTGGTCCTCGCCGAACTGCGGGCGACCGCGGTCCCGGCCTTCGACCTCGGCGTCAGCCCGGTCCAAGCACTCCTCGACCATGACCGACGCCGGGGGACCGAGCACGCCAAGACCCTGCTCGCCTGGCTCGACTCCTTCGGGGAGGCCCGCATCGCCGCCGCGACGCTGTTCGTCCACGAGAACACGCTGCGCTACCGCGTGCGCCGGATCAGCGAGCGGTTCGACATCGACCTGGACGACCCCCAGGAGCGGTTGGTCACCTGGCTGGAACTGAGGCTGCGCACCTAACTGGTTCAGGACACTGATGCGATTGATTCGTCGTCGCGGACAAGGAAGCACAGCGTCTTTCGGTCCAGCCAATGATGTCCACAGCCGGTGTGCGACCGAGACTGAGGTCCCACCGTCGTCGAGGAGGACCCGTGTTGCCGCCGTCCCGCACGCACCTCGAGCTGCCCGCACTGGTGCCGGCTCTGGAGGCCAGGCTCGAGCGGATGCTCGACCAGGTCATGGACCTCATCCGTCTCGAGACGCCGTCCGCCGTCCTCGAGGCACTCGACGAGGGCGCCGACCTCGTCGCCCACATCGGCGCGAAGGAGCTGGGAGTGGCGCCGGAGCGGGTCACGGTCGACGGCAGGCACCACCTGAGGTGGCGGCTGGGATCCGGCCCCCGGAAGGTCTTGGTGCTCGCCCACTACGACACCGTCTGGCCCATCGGCACCCTCGAGACCATCCCCGGCACGATCGTCGACGGCGTCTTGCGGGGACCGGGGTCCTTTGACATGAAGGTGGGGC
>JAWWOY010000060.1:0-7418 GCA_033851195.1 Kribbellaceae bacterium
GGAGTTCCCACTCGCGCATCCGAAGTTGGTGGTCGCGGGTGGCGATGTCCTTGACCCGGACGCGGTCGATGCGGTGGTGGACGGTAGTGCGGTGGTGTTGTCGGCTCTGGGGGCGCCTTTCACCAAGGAGTCGGTGGAGGTCTACTCGCGGGGCGGCCAGAACATCCTCGACGCGATGAAGCGGTTCGGCGCGTCCCGGCTCGTGGTGGTCACGTCGGGAGCCGTCACAGGCCGGCCGGAGCCGACCGGCGGCTTTCTGTTCAACCGGATCCTGCAGCCGTACGTCATGCGTGTCCTCGGCAAGACTGTGTACGACGATATGCGGCGGCTGGAGGAGCTCGTTGCGGACAGCGACACCGATTGGACCGTAGTGCGTCCGTCGGGGCTGTACGAGTTGCCCGAGGTGACGAAGTTCTCGATCACCGAAGAGCACGGGCCCGGGCGGCTCACGTCGCGTCGGGACCTGGCGGCTGCAATGCTGTTACAGGTGACGGATCGTCGGTTCGTCCGGAAGGTGGCTCACGTCATTACCACGGTGGACAATCCCAGCCTGTTGTCGATGATGTGGCGCGAGGCACGGAAGAAGTAGCTATCAACCGGGGGCCGAGGGCAACGACTCGTTGGCCTTGGCCAGAGCTGCGTTCCCCGCGCCGTCAATTTCATTCCTGAGGCCTGCCAGCCTGGATCAACTCGGGGCGCCGCGCGGTGTTATCGCGAAGTGGTCTGCAACCCACGGCAGGAAGTCTGGCGTGGTCCCGTTACCACCCTTCGCAGGTGCCATCATCTCGCTGTGGTCATCCGGGGGGGCTTGTCGGTGGCGCGCCAGCACTCCTCGGCGTCGCACTGAGCCGTCGGCAGAGGCAAGAGGGCCGTACCGTTCTACAGACCCCCCGAGCGTGGTCGAACTCCACGGCTGTCGTCGCGGACGATACTGGCCGATTGCCCGAAGAGAGCCTCACGTAAGCCGGCCGGTGCTGCTATCGGAACCGTGCTGCGCGGACACCGACGACCAGCGACTAGCTCCTGAGCCCGTCAGGGGCGGGCGGCGCGGAGTACGGCGTCGACAACACCTGGGAAGCGGGTCTCCAGATCGTCGTAGCGGAGGGTGGTCCAGCGCCGGTTGCCCTCTTCGCGCTGGTGGATCACGCCCGCCTCCCGCAGTACCCGGAAATGGTGGGTGAGAGTGGACGGCGCGACCTTCACCGGGAAGGTGCCGCAGGCCTGCTCAGTGTTCTCCCGCAGGGCTTGGACGATCGTCAGCCGGGTCGGGTCCGACAGAGCGTGCAAGACGGAGTAGACGGTCAGTTCGGCGGTGTCGGGATGAACCAGTCCGGGCCGGCGAGGGTGCGGCATCGAAGATTCCTTTCGGCGAAAGTCGCACGCTAGCGTATCGTCAGTTTCGACATACGACGAACGTCGAAAGGGATTCTGGTCACAAGGAGTGCGAAGAGCAAGGTCAACGACGCCAAGCTGAGCTACGTATCGACCGCCTCCGATACCTTCCGGGTCCCCGGGTGAGCCGCTCACCTTTATCGCCAAGTCTGGCTAGGGCCTGGTGCTCCTCGCTCTTTCCGAACAGAACTTGCTGCGGGTCGAGGTGGGCAGTAACGCCTACTGGACGAATGGGCCGGTCACAGCCTTCAGCAACCAGGTGGAGTACCCCGGGGTCTGACTCAGGACTATCTTCGACAGGTAGCCCTGGTCATCGCGCCCAAGGGCAATGGCAAGATCCGAATCCGCTCCGTAGACGGGCAACTCGTGGGGACGGTGGCTACCAGCTGACGAGCAACTGTCACGCAGGTCGACCATGAGGCCGCGGCCGCAGGTCGGGCGGTTGGGGAGGCTCGCCGGCACCGCCGGCATCGTGAATGCCTCGTATGGTGCGCAACGAATGCATGCGCAGGGCGCGGCGTCCTGGCGCCAGTAGGCCGCAGGGATGTTCCGCATTCGTGTGGGCTTTCAGAGGCGGACGAGCATTTTGCCGGTGTTGGTGCCGCTGAGGAGGCCAAGGAATGCGTGCGGGGCCTGAGCCAGGCCTTCGATCACGGTTTCCTTGGTGCGGAGGGTGCCGTCGGCCAGCCAGTGGGACGCCTGGGTGATGTAGGTGGGCAGGCGGTCCAGGTGGTCGGTGATGAGTAGGCCTTGCAGGGTCAGTTGTTTGAGGACTACGTCGTAGAGGTTGGTCGGGCCGGGGACGGGTGTTGGGGAGTTGTAGGTGCTGATCATGCCGATCAAGGCCACGCGGCCGTGGGGTTTGAGGGCGGTGATAGCAGCCTGGAGGTGGTCGCCGCCCACGTTGTCGATATAGACGTCGATGCCGTCCGGGGCGGCCGCGGATAGTTGATCCGTGATGGAGCCGGCGCGGTAGTCGATGGCGGCGTCGAAGCCGAACTCCTCGGTGAGGATCCGGGTCTTCTCGGCGCCGCCGGCTGAGCCGATCACCCGGGCGGCGCCGTACTTGCGGGCCAGTTGGCCGGCGACGCTGCCGACCGCACCGGCCGCGCCGGAGACGAAGACCGCGTCACCTTCACATACTTGGGCGATCTCGGCGACGGCCAGGTAGGCGGTGAACGAGGTCTGCCCGAGCGCGCTCAGGTAGTCCTCCGGTCGCGCGATCGACACATCGAGCACGGTCGCGTCGGCGGCATCCAGTACGGCGTACTGACGCCACCCCGCGAAATGCAGCACCGTCGAACCCACGGGGACATCCACGCTGCGCGACTCCACGACCTCGCCCACGGCATGGCCCTCCAGCACCCCGCCGACCTCGAACGGCGCGATGTACGACTCGCCGGCGTCCATCCGGCCACGCATGTACGGATCGACCGACAGCCACGTGTTGCGGACGAGGACCTCGCCCTCACCGGCCTCCGGCACCGAGGTGACGGTCAGTTCGAAGTTCTCCAGGGTTGGCTTGCCGATCGGGCGAGATGCGAGGCGGAATTCTTGGCTCTTGGTCACTCCCCCACGCTGATGCATGGCGCTTCAGGTTTTCTCCCGATCCGCTGTAGGTATCGTTGAGCGGGTGCGATTCGGAGTACTCGGCCCGCTGGCCGTCTGGACCGAGGACGGCGAACCGGTGCCGATCCCCGAGGCGAAGGTGCGTGCTCTGCTGGCCGACTTACTCACATACGAAGGCCGGCCCGTACCGCCCGACCGCCTGATCGCGGACGTCTGGGGTGACCGCCTCCCGCGCAACCCCGCAGCGACTCTGCAGACTCGGGTCTCCCAGTTGCGGCGTGCACTCGATGCTGCCGAGCCCGGAGCCCGCGACCTGGTAGTGCGCCAGCCGACCGGCTACCAGCTCGTGGTCTCCCCGGACGCGGTAGACGCGGAGCGGTTCCGTGCACTGGTCGCCCGGGCCCGCGCTACCGAAGCACCTAAGCCCCGCACGACACTACTGGCCGACGCGCTCGCCTTGTGGCGTGGACCCGCGTACGCCGAGTACGAATTCGCCAGGTCGGTGGCGGCTCGGCTCGACGAGGAACAAGTCACCGCACTCGGCGAACACGCCCAGGCCCGGCTCGACCTCGGCGAACACCATATCCTCGCCACCGACCTAGCCAGCCTGATCGCCAACCACCCTTACTGCGAACGCCTCCGCGCAGTACACCTGCGCGCCCTCTACCAAGCGGGCCGGCAGAGCGAAGCCCTCGCCGCCTACGAGGAGCTGCGTGAACGGCTCGCCGAGGAGCTAGGCGTCGACCCCAGCCCCGAGCTGACCGCGCTGCACCGAGCGATCCTCAACCAAGACCCCGGACTGCGACCTGCCCCCGTCCGCTCGGCGACCAACCTCCCCGCCGCTCTCACCCCGCTGGTCGGCCGAGCGCGGGAGTTGGCCGAGGTACGCGATCTGCTGGCCTCAGAACGACTGGTAACCCTCACCGGCCCAGGCGGCGTCGGCAAGACAGCCCTCGCCTTGGAGGCCGCTCGCGCCGCAGTGAGCCCCACGGCGTACCCGGGCGGTGTCTGGTGGGTGGACCTGACCGAGCTCAAGGGCGACGACCCGGCGGCGGTCCGCGACCTGGTCGCCGGGTCTGTAGGCCAAGAGGCACCACGGGCTGGGCAGTTGCTCGTCCTCGACACCTGCGAGCACGTGATCGAACCAGTAGCCACGGTGGTCGACGCACTGTTAAGAACGACCACGGGCCTCCAGATCCTCGCCACCAGTCAAGAGTCTCTGGCCATCCCCGGCGAGCGACTGCTGACCGTCCCGCCGCTGGATCCATCCAGCGCTGCGGAACTGTTCACCAGCCGAGCCAATCTCGAGCTCACTAACGAGAACGCCATTGCCGACATCTGTCGCCGCCTCGACGGCCTACCGCTCGCCCTGGAACTGGCAGCCGCCCGGGTCCGCACCCTCGGCCTGACGGAGCTACACGCCCGCCTCGACGACCGCTTCGCAGTACTGGCAACAGTTCGCCGAGGCGGCCTCACCCGCCAACAAACCCTCCGAGCCACCCTCGACCGCAGCTGGAACCTGCTGTCCGCACCGGAGCAGGCCGTACTACGACGCCTGTCCGCGCTGGAAGGCGAATGGACGCTGGCGACAGCGGATGAGGACGACCTGGAAGCCCTCGCGCGCCTGGTCGACCGCTCCCTCGTCCTCATGACGGACCACCCCGACGGCGCCCGTTACCGCCTCCTCGAATCAACCCGCGCCTACGCCTTGGGTGCGTATGTTCAGTCGGCGGCGGGTGCGTTTCAGACCGGTGGCGAAGAAGGCTCTGACTGGTCGCATGCGGCGATTGAGGGTCAGTAACAGTTGCCGAAGGCAAGATGAATGGCCGACGGTAGAATGCTGCTTGCCGAGAGCTACATTGGAAGCTCACGTCGAGATCCCGGGTCACCCCGTGCGTCATCGAGGTCGCCCGCCGTCGGTCTCCGTCACGAGGTGCGAACCCCGCCGGCGCCCCGGCCGCTCAGATGGGATCTATCAAGGACCAAGCCTCCGCGGGGCAGGACTTCGATCCGCGCAAACCCAACCCGGTCCAGATGGGGTCACATTCTTGGGATCGATGTTCGGGTGCGGCATCGGAAATTCCTTTCGACGATCGTCGTACCTTAATGTATCGTTCCTTTCGACATACGACGAACGTCGAAAGGAATCTTCGATGCGTGCGCTGATCTTCGACCGCCCGGCCCCCGATGCCGGCGCCACCCGCGTCGGCGAGGTCGCCAGTCCGGAACCTGGTCCGGGAGAGCTGACCATCGAGGTGAAGGCGGCGGGGGTGAACTTCATCGACGTGATGGCACGACGTGGCGATCCCGGGTATGCCGACGGCTGGCCGTTCATCCCGGGCCTCGAGGTTGCCGGCACCGTGCGAGCACTCGGCCCCGGCGTCGACGGACCAGCTGTCGGAATGGCGGTTGCTGCTTTCACAAGGACGGGTGGACTCGCTGAAGTCGCCTCGGTGCGCGCCGAGTTGGCCGTGCAAATCCCCGACGGCCTGTCCTTCGAGCAGGCAGCAGTTGCTCCAGGCACTCTTACTACGGCTGCGCTACTGGTTGGGCAAGCCGGGCGTCTTCGGGCCGGCGAGACGCTGTTGGTGCACTCGGCCGCAGGCGGTGTCGGGCATGCCGTGGCGTCCTGGGCCCGGTTGAACGGCGTCGGTCTGCTGATCGGCACTGTCGGCAGTGCAGGGCGTGTCGCCGCCGCCGAGAAGGCCGGTTATGACGCCGCGCTGGTCCGCCGCGACGGCCTCGCCGAGCAGGTCCGCGAGCTGACGAGAGGCCGCGGGGTCGACGTGGTGCTCGATTCTCAGGGCACCGACCTGGTCGAGTCTGACCTCGATCTGCTTGCCTCAGGCGGCCGCGTGGTGCTGTACGGCAACGCGGGTGGGGCTCCGCTGGCTCAGCTACCCGCCGCCGGACGCCTTTACGCGGGCAACGCATCCATCGCTGGCTTCAGCATCAGCCGCATGTCCATGAATGCGCCAGGAATCGTCGCCGACGCCTTGCGGGATGTCCTCCGCCTGGCCGCCGCCGGAAGGCTGGTCCTCGACCTCACGACGATCAGCGGGCTCGCGGCAGCTGCCGAGGCCCAACAGGCATTGGCCGAGGGCCGTGGCGCCGGCAAGTACGTCGTCCACCTCTAGCGATCGACCGGCCAATGGCACCATCTGATAGGTGCGGAGTCAGTTGCCACCGACACCGATCGGCTGATGTTCTGCGTTGCTAGTGGGTTGGTTCGGCGGATTGGTACGTCTCGCGTGCGGCTTCCATGTCGTCGATGTGTGTGTACGCCCAGGTGCGCAGTACCTCGATCGCCTCGCCGAGGCTATGGCCCAGGGGAGTCAGTTGGTATTCGACCGTGACGGGGACGGTGGGATACACGGTGCGGGCGACCAGTCCGTCGCGTTCGAGACCACGCAGCGTCTGCGTGAGCATCTTCTGACTGATCCCCTCGATCTGCCGGCGCAGCTCATTGAAGCGCAGGGTCCCCCGCTGCAACGCCAACAGCACCAGCCCTGTCCACCTTTCCCCGACGCGGTCGAAAACCTCCCGCGACGGGCAGGAGAGCTTGAACACGTCGTACATCTCAGCCGGGGTAGTTTCCATCAGGTACCTATACCACTATTTAGTGCCTCCTTCCCAGCGGTAACCAGCTTTCGTACGGTGACTGCACCGACGACAACATGGGAGTGAATCATGAAGGCACTGACGGCCACCGGAGATCCGGCCCGCACGTTGGAGTTCACCGAGGTTGCAGAACCGGTCGCGGGCCCGTCCGAGGCGGTTGTGGAGGTTGACGCGTTCTCGGTCAACCGCGGCGACATCTTCGCTCTGTCCGGGGTGTACGGCGCCCCCGCCGACCGCGGCTCGCTGCCGGGCCAAGATGTCGCAGGTCGCGTCGTCCGGGCCGCCAAAGACGGATCCGGTCCCGTGGTAGGACAGCGAGTGGTGGGCCACCCCGACGCAGGCGGATGGGCCGAACGTGTGGCGGTGCCGACCGCCAAGCTCGCTGCCCTTCCCGACAAGGTCAGCGCCATCGACGCTGCGGCACTACCACTGGCCGGTCTCACGGCGCTGCGCCTCATCCGCGAGGCGGGCACCATGACTGGACGCCGCCTCCTGCTCACTGGCGCCTCCGGCGGCGTCGGCCACTTCGTCACCGAGCTCGCATCGGCGGCCGGAGCTCGGATCACCGCGGTGACGGCATCGGTTGAGCGAGGGCAGCGGCTGTCCGTCTTGGGCGCCGACCAGGTCGTGCAGGACCTCACTGACGCCCACGGCCCGTTCGATGTGGTGCTCGAGTCGGTCGGCGGTGACAACTTCACCGCGGCCCTGTCTCAACTCGCACCTGGTGGCGTCGTGCTGTGGTACGGCCAGGCGAGCCTCGAACCGGTGACGTTGAGTTTCTTCAACCTCTTCGGCGTCACCCCCGTGACGATCAAGCACTTCCCGCACTGGGTCTC
>JAWWOY010000069.1:0-5325 GCA_033851195.1 Kribbellaceae bacterium
GTGCATGCCGTCCGGGTAGATCTTCTGGACCACCAGGTCGTCCTGCTCGTGGGCGTTCTCGCCCCAGACGGTGACGCGGATCGGGTCAGACATCGAGCACTACCTCTCGTCGGGCCTGCGCCGAGGCGTAGCAGGCGTCAATCACCTGGGTCCGGCGAAGTGCCTCGGCCCCGTCGTGCGCGGCCCAGTCGCCGCTCAATACTGTCGCCACGAAGTCCCTGACCACCGCGCGGTGGCCGAGTCCGGGGCCCGTCGCGGGGCGCACCTCAGCCGGTACGCCGGCGACGTCGGTGAAGATCCGCAGCGTGTCCACTCCGGAGTAGTTCACCACCTCGATCTTGGCGCCGCCCTCAGTGCCGAACAGCTCGATGCCGAAGTTGTCGCCCGGCGCCCGGTACGTCGCCCAGCTGGTCTCCAGCTGCAGCGCGCCACCTCCTTGCAGGCGCAGGTACGCCGTCGCCAGGTCCTCCACCTCGAAGGCCGAGCCGAGCGTCGTCACGATCGCCCGGTCCGGCGACACCGCGCTGCCGCGGCCGCGCGGGCCCAGCTCGGCGAAGGTCGACGCGCTGACCGTCTCGACCTGTGGCTCGTTCAGCAGGTGCAGGGCCAGGTCGAGGATGTGCACGCCGAGGTCGATCAGGGGACCGCCGCCGGACAGTTCGCGGTTGGTGAACCAGCCGCCCATACCCGGGATCCCGTTGCGCCGCATCCAGTGCGCTTTGGCGTAGTAGATCCGGCCGAGCAGACCTTCGTCGATCTGGTGCTTGAGCACCGAGACATCGCCGCGCTCCCGGTAGTTGAAGACCACCTTCAACACCCGGCCGGCCTCCTTGGCCGCGGTGACCATCGCGGTGCCTTCTGCGACCGTCCGGGCCAGTGGCTTCTCGCAGAGCACGTGCAAGCCGGCGCCGAGAGCGGCCACGGCGATCGGCGCGTGCAACTGGGTGGGGGTCCCGATGCTGACCGCATCGAGTCCGTTGGTTGCGAGCAGGTCCTCCCAGCGTTCGTAGCGGTGCGGGATCCCGAAGCGATCGCCGAGCTCGGCCAGCCGGTCCTTCTCCAGACCGGCCAGGGCGACCACTTCGATATCAGGCAACTCCGCAAAGGCTTCCAGGGCGGTGCGGCCGGCATAACCCAGGCCTACGACTCCGACGCGTAACTTTTGAACGTTCACAAACTAAAGTCTTGTCAGCCGCTTGCATCCGGGTCAACCTCGTCCCAAGGGACGGAATACGATTTCCAGCCGGCTCGCTCAGGCCTGCTCGGAGCTGTCCGGCGACCTCGAGTTGCCCGGGTCCCGCAGCATCCGCAAGTGCCGGCGGCGCGCGATCTCGACCGGAGCACCCGGCGCCGACGGACCGGGCTCGCGGGGTGGAATCGGCCGGGCAGCCTCGCGGACGGCGTTCGCCAGCGCCTCGAGGTCGTTGTCGGACGGTCCGGCCGCGGCCGGATCCGGAGCCAGCCGGATCACCTCCCAGCCGTTCGGCGCGGTCAGGCGGTCGGCATGGACGGCGCAGAGGTCGTAACAGTGCGGCTCGGCGTAGGTCGCGAGCGGGCCCAGCACGCAGGTGGAGTCGGCATAGACGTACGTGAGCGTCGACACGGCGGCCCGGTGACAGGCGGCGCGCGAACAGATCCTGGCGATGCTCACGACCAGACGCTACCCCCACTAGGCTAATGGCGTGACCGAGGCTCGCCGTCATCGCAGGCACATCGACCGTCATGGGCGCGGCATGCTCGGCCCGATCAGCCGGCCGAGCCGCTTCGCTCCTCGTGGGCTGCCGTTGCAGCGTTCGGCTGCCGCCCAGTTCGACGAGGTGGTCGCGATCGAGGTGACCAGGCTGGAGAAACGCCTGCCGCAGGTCGTCACCCGGGTCGAATTCGCGATCGAGGACGTGCCGAACCTGGACAGCCACGCGGGCGAGATCCCCCTCACCCACTCCACCGGCGGGACCTCGCACGAGCCCTACCGGATCGTGGTCTTCCGCCGCCCGATCGAGCTGCGAGCAGAACGCTCCGGCAGCGGCCTGGCCTGGCTGGTCCGCTCCGCCCTGGTGCTGGAACTGGCCGACGTACTGGCGCTGGCGCCCGAACAGATCGACCCCGACTTCGACACCGACGAAGACTGACCTGCCGGGCGCTACTTGAGGGCGGCGCGGACGTCGGGTCGGGCGCCGAGCTGGGCGCGGAAGACCAATGAGGTGACCAGGGGCCAGGCGGCGACCTGGACGACGTCGCCCGGCTTGGCGCCCTTGGCCGGGGGTGTCAGGGTCACGCCGGCCACGATGTCGCCCATCGAGCGCGTCACCATCAGGTACGTCGGCTTGGTCTGCGGCTTGAACGTGACCAGGTTGGTGGCGCCGGCGATGACCTTCAGCTCGGTGGCCTGGAGTACCTTGCTGCCGGCGTCGCGGAGTTCGAACCGGACGCCCGCGAACTTGCCCGGTGCAGTCAACTGCAGCACCATCGGCTCGCTGTGCGGCGGCAACGCCAGGTAGGCCGGACCGGTCAGCGGATCGGTCGACCCCATCGAGGCGAACTCGATCCCCTTCGGGTCCAGCATCCGCGCGGACGCGGTCAGCGGCTGGTCGGACGTCACCGTCACGGCGCTCGGGTCGCCGTCCAGCACCGAATCCAGCCGGACCACTTTGACCGCGCCGGCCGGGATGCTCAGGGCGGAGATGCCGGCCGGCTTGAACGGGCCGTTCGGACCGTTCACGGTGATCGTGGCGCTGGCCTGCAGATCGCCCGGGTTGACCACCGTCAGGGTGCGGATACCGGCACCCGGCGCGAGAGCGGGCACGACCACCTTGGTCGCGGGCGCGGACGACTGGTTCAGCCAGTCGACGCCGGCCGGGACTTTGCCGTTCGTGGCGTTGTCGCGGACCGCCGCCGCCACCCGGCCGCCGGTGGAGACCACATGCAGGGCGAGGTCCCGCAGCTTCGGCAGCACCGTGCCCAGGAAGACCTGGGCCGTTCCCCGAGCCGGTACGACGACGCCGCGGGCCGCCGGCACATCCTGCAGGCCGCCTGCGGCGTACACGGTGACGTCGACCGAGGCGTTGATGCTGTCCAGATTGGTCAGCACCAGCACGTCCCGGCGCCCGGTCGCGGCGCCGCTCGCACCGACGAACCAGAAGTCCGATCCGGGCACCTGGCACGGGATGCTCGCCATCCCCCGGTTCACGCCATCGGTCGCGGTCGAGGTCGAGGTGGCGACCGTACCGGCGGCGAGCGGACCGGTTCCCCGGACGGCAACCGGGTCCAGCTTGGTCGTCGACTGTGTCGACGTGAGCCGGCCGCGGACCAGTACCGAGCCGACCGGGTTCGCGGTCGGTGACAGCGGCGCGATGTTCAGCGGGGTGGCGTTGCCGGCAGCCGTCGGGGTCCCGTCGGGCAGAACCGGCGCGACCGCATTGACGATCGTCTGCACCGCGCCGCCGGGACCGGGCGCCGGGCAGGACAGGGCGGTCCGGTTCACCACCGTGCGGGTTGCCCGCTCAGTGCCTGAGGCCTGAGCCGCCGGCGCCTTGGCGTGGGTCACCACGCCGACTCCGGCGACCACGCCCAGCGCGACCACGCAGGCCGCGAGCCGGAACCTGATGTCGGACAGCAACTTGATCACGAGACCCTCCTGGCGTGGGTGCCGTGCGGAACCGCGACGGTACGCCGTGCGGTCGGCAGGCAGGACACCAGCGCGATCAGCCAGGCGATGATGCCGGCGATCCGCCAGAAGTTCTGCACGTTGTCCTGCGGCGTCGCGACGCTGGCGACGCCCGTGCGGTCGACCAGCCAGGCGGCATCCCCGGCGTCCGCACTGGCCCTGGTCAGGCCGGGCAGTGAGTCGAGCGTCGACATCAGCACCGGGTCGACCGGCGCAGGCAGGTAGACGTAGTCGATCCCGAGCGTTGCCAGCCGCCTGCCTTCCTCACCCGTGCCGCCGCCGCCGAGCGACGACAGCACATCGGTGATCGGCTTGGTCTGCTCGGCCTTCGGAGCGGCCTCGAGCGCCCCCATCCGCGGCCCGCCGTCGCGTACCAGGGAATACCGCATCGCAGTGTCCGCGTCCTTGCGCACCACGACGATCGAGGCATTTACCGGTGGATACTGCGCCGACACGAGGTACGCCGGTAGATCTTCTGCCGGTCCTCGGTGCAACGGCCCGTCGACGCCGCGGACCAGCCAGAACCCGGCCGTGACCACAGTGACGGCCAGGACCAGCCCGAGGACGCCCCGCACAACCAGCTCGGCGGACCGCCCGACCGAGTCCCACGCCACCGTGACGGTGACGATCCAGCCCGCGGTCATCAGGAACATCAGCGGCCCGCTGCCACCGCCCAGGCGGCTGCTCAGCAAGGTGCCGGCGAGCCCCGCGAGCGCCGCTAACCAACCGACTAGCTCGTACCGCTGCCGCGACTCGCGCAGCAAGCTCACCAGGGCGACCAGGACCAGCGGTACGGCGAACCACCAAGGCGCAGGCGCACCCACCGGTACGCCGGTCAGCAGCCGGGCGACGCTGTCACCCGGTCCGACACCAGCGGTCGGCAAGCCACCTGCCTCTTGTCCGAGGTGGGACGGATGCAGCACCAGATCGATGGTCCACGGCAGCACCAGCATCAGGCCGAGGAAAACCGAGAAGACCAACTGCCGGCCCTGTCGCCGCCAGCCCAGGCCGAGTATTGCGCCGGCGACCAGCGTGATCGCGACCAGCAGACCGAGAGCAGGGGTGAATGCGAACAGCACGGCAAGACAGATCCCGGCGAACCACGAGGCCCGCCAACTGCCCTGGATCACCACCCGCCGCCGCCGCGCGACGGTGTGCACCGCGGCGCCCAGCAGCGGCAGCACGATCGCGGCCACACACGTCCCCAGCCGTCCCTGCGAGATCGCCCCGTTGGTGAACACAGCCAACCCGTACGCCGCCGCGCCCCAGGCTCGGGCCATTCGGTCGACGACGATGGCGCGCAGCAACGTCCAAGCAGACAGCGCAGCAAGCGGGATGGCCCCGAGCAGCACCAGGTTGGTGGCGCCTGACGGGCCGAACGTCAACGTGGACAGGGCCCAGAACTGCCCCAGCCAGGCCGGTGGGGTAACGCCGCTGGGCGCAGCCGCCGCCGCGTGCCAGAGCGCACCGAGACTGTCGTGCGGGGGTAGCAGCATGCTCGACCGCAGCACACCGCTGCCGAGCACGCCACGAGCCGCGATGATGGCGCCGAGGGCCAGCACCACCCAGGCGACGAGGAACGGGCGACGGATCAACTGCCGGCGCCAGCGCGGCTGGTCCACCGCGACCCTGGCCGTGCTCTTGGCCCGGCGGGCTGACGT
>JAWWOY010000072.1:0-4807 GCA_033851195.1 Kribbellaceae bacterium
CGGGATCGAGCACGCTGTCGCCGACGCGGGCGCCGTCGATCGTCAGGACGTGGTACCCGATTCCGCTCACGTGGACCCGGGCTCGCTCGACCGTCTTGATGACGGCGAAGTCCCTCCGCAGCTGGGGGCTGCCGGTGTTAGGTGGACGGTGCGCCCGCGATCGAGGCCGATCGAGTCGAGCGCGAACGCCGTACCTTCGTCGGCTCTGTCGAGGTCGAGCCGTACCTGCGTGAGCGTGCCCGTCCAGCTCGCATTTCGGTCGGCGAGATCGACCAGGTACTCGTGAAACTGGCCGTCCGCCTCGATCGGCAGGCTGACCTTCTTGGGCTCCACCCAACCAGGCGACTCCCTGGTCACGAAGTACAGGGAGAGGCCCGAGCCCGAGCTCGCGCGCAGGCGGATCCGCAGCAGCCGGGCCGTGGCGGCGTCCAGCTGGAGGGCGGGGGAGAGCATGAAGGGGTCCGGCCCGGTGACCGTGCTTGCGGCGAGTCCGTCTCCGACCTGGAAGGGCGCGGCGTTATTGGTCGCCTCCCAGCCCTCGGCGTCGCCAGCACGGTCGAACTCCCAGGCCACCACCGACCCTCGCTCTCGACCCGGTCCGCAGGGGCACCGATCCACCGCGCGCCCGCCCAGTCCGCCTCGTCGAACAAGCCGGTCTCCCACCAGGCTGCATCGCTCCACGACGAGAGGCGGCCGTCCTTGTCCCAGCACCTGGCCCTCCAGTGGTATCTGGTCCCCGAGACCAGCTCCGGACCCTCGTACGAAACGCCCACCGACTGTGCTGAAGCGACTTCGCCACTGTCCCAGCGGTCTGCCTCGTCCCCCTCAGCAGGTCCTCGCTAGACGCGACCACGATCTGATAGGCACTCTGCAACTGACCACGCCGGCCGGACTCGAGCAGCCACGCCAGCCGAGGCCGAGGGACATCGACACCCACGGGGTTGACGGCGTACTCGGTGAACAGTTCGGACACGGTCAGTCCGGAGCCCCGGCCCTCCGCCTGAGCGGCCTCGCCGGGAGAGCCTGCCCAGGGTGCCGTCACTCCGACGCCGATGGCGGCGCCGGAGCGGAGAAGGAACCTTCGAGTCATGCCGTTCTCCGTCATCGCGCCACCTTTGATCCTGTGCTTTGATCCTGTGCCGGCCCAGCCTCGACGTCCGCACGCTAAGTGATTGTGCGGGTGGATCAGACCAGGCCACGGCGGGCGGCCCAGACGATAGCTTCGACGGCGGTGCCGAAACCGAGGCGGTCGCAGGCAGCCCTGGTTCGACGGCGGACGGTTCGCTCGGACAGGTTGAGGCGGCGCGCCACCGACTCAACTGGCAGCCCGGTCGCGAGCAGCCGCAGCAGCTGGAGATCGTTGTGACTGATCTCGCGGTGCCCTGTGTCGCGGTGCAGTTTGTCTCGATGGACAGGACGCACCCCCGGGAGGGCTTCGTTCTGCAGGACGGTCATCGGGATCCTCCGAACACCCGGGACTCGGCGGCGTCCCAGTCGGCCGGTTTGCCTTGCGGCTCGTACCGCCGCAGCTCATGGGTCGCCCGAACCAGCGCGCGCATCGCGGTGAGGTCCGGGAGCGGCGCACCGAGTGCGCGCGCCTGCACGAGCACGTTGCCCAGCGTGGACGCCTCGACCGGACCGGCCAGCACGGGAAGACCGCAGGCATCGGCGGTCAGCTGGCAGAGCAGCTCGTTCTGCGAACCGCTGCCGATCACGTGCACGACGTCGATCTCCCGGTCGGCAACGGTCTGCGCCAGCCGCAGCATGCGGCGATACGCCAGCGCCAAGCTCTCGAGAACGCACCGCACAACCGCGGTTCTGGTCCGCGGTGCTTCCGGACCGGACTTCGCGCAGAAGTCCTCGATTCGCCGCTGTATGTTGCCTGGGGCAACGAACGACGGATCGTCCGGATCGATCAGTACTCCGAACGCGGGCGCGGCAGCTGCGTCGGCGAGCAGCCCCGGCAGGTCGGCGGTGTCCCAAATACGCAGGCATTCCTGCAGGATCCACCAGCCCATCACGTTCCGAAGGAATCGGATCCGACCGTCAACGCCCATCGCCAGCGAGGTGCGCAGCTGGTACTCCCCCGCGGCCGGGAATCCCCTTGCCGTGAGCAACGAGGCGCCGAGGATCATCCCGGCGGCGACCCGTTCGTGGGTCTCGCCGTCGAGGCCGCGGTGGTAGTACGCGACGTCGATGACCTCGCAGTCGAGCTCGGAGAAACGCTCGGACACCCTGCGCGCAGACGCTTGCAGCTCCGGCAGCAGGTCGGGGAACTGCGGCCAGGAGGCGCCGAGCCCGCCCGCAAACAGCCCGATCCGGGTCTTCCGCGGCTCGACCCACGGCAGTTGGCCGTTACCGTCGACCGAGCGGCTCGGATCGGTGCTCCATCTCGGGCTCCACATGACGAACTCCTCAGCGCAGGAAGGCGGCGGCCACGCCGACGTCGACGGCCACGTGCAGGCCGGTTGTGAGAGACAGGTCCCCACCGGCCAAGGCGAAGACGGCTGCCGCCACGTGCTCCGGCAGCACCTCCCGCTTGAGCAGCGTCCGCTTTGGGTAGTACGCCCCGAGTTCCGACTCCGGTACGCCGTACACCGCGGCGCGCTTGGCGCCCCAGCCCTTGGCGAAGATGCGAGAACCACGGACCACCCCGTCGGGGTTCACCCCGTTCACGCGGATGCCGTACTCGCCGAGTTCGGCCGCGAGCAACCGGACCGCAGCAGGCCCTGCGCCCCGGTGAACGACTTATGGTCATCGTCGTTGCCATTGAGTCCGGCCGCCTTGGCGTCGGCTGGGGTGTACAGGTCGACCGGAGTGCCGTCGAGCTCGATCGTGCCGGCGTCCGGGAGATGCACGCCGGCCAGCATTTTCACCATGGTGGACTTGCACGCGCCGTTCTCGCCGACCAGCGCGTGCATCTCACCGCCGTGCAGGTCGAACGAGACGTTCTGGACGGCGGCGACGGCGCCGAAGGACTTCGACACCTCGTGCACCCGCAGCAACGGAGTCTCACCGCGCATCCTCGCCTCCGCTCCTCCTGACCAGTCGGGCCGGGCTGGCCGATCGTTTGCTGAAAGGTTTCAAGAAGACTGGATGAAAGTAAGGGCGCGGGTGTGCGGGCGTCAAGAGGTCGGCTCGAAATCGGTGGCTGACCGCAGGCGACGCCGGGGGAGAACCGCCGGCGGACACTGAGGAAAGCCACCGGAAGGGCGTACGCTGCGTCAGTTACCACGTTTCAAACCCGGGAAGCCGCGTGACACCAGGTGGCGCAGCCGACGGCGCCCGCCGGACACCGACCCCGGCTGTGGTGGGACGGCAGGCGCGGAGGGTCCGACCGGCCCGGGGGACGCGGACAGCGGCCGGCGTCAAAGCGGTGCCGAGCAGCGCCGGGGTCGGCCTGGTGGGCAGGGTCTGGGCCATCTCGCGGCTCGGCATAGTTACAGGCTCTCGAGGAACGCGAGGACCTTGTCCGGCGGCCGGTATCGACCGGGCGGCGCCGAGGTGGGTGTGGTGAGGGCGAGGGCTTTTCCCGAGTTGGCCTTATCGAGTGGGCGGACTCCGCTGAAATGCCCAACTCTGGAGGAGATGTGATGCTCCAGCCCGAAGCGGCGATCGCGGCAGCCTTTGGTCTCCCCCGTCCGGTCGACTCCTTGAAACCCGTGCAACACACGAGTTTCCAAACATGGCGGTTGCAGACGGAGTCCGCTGACTTTCTGCTCAAGCGGCTCTGGGGCCTGGACGACCCACCCTGGCAGCCCAGCATCGCGAAAGGCATGGCGCTGGAAGCTGATGCACTGGCTCGTGGTCTGCCGATCGTACGCCCAGTGACGCCGGTCATGCCGGCCTTTGGATATGCGGCTCGGATCAATGATTTCGGCACTGTGCGCCTGTACGACTGGATCGAGCATAGAACTGTTGCTGGGAGCGATGACCTGACGTCGTGGCTGGCTACCCGTCGTCGCAACCCTGCACGGATTAAGACCGCTGCCTGCCGGTGAACAACCGGAATGGCGGTGGTGGGGACTGTTTCCGCCGACCAGATGGGCCGAGTGGATTCGAGTGGGCGTGAAACGCGGATTCAGGTGGGCGAGGTCTGCCGATGATCAACTCGCGTTCATCATTGAGCTCAGTGACCGGATACGACAGACCTTCGCAGCGGCAGTCGACCCGGTGCTAAGTCATGGAGACATCGAGCCGTACAACATTCTCGTCTCAGCGAACGGCCCGATACTGATTGATTGGGAGAGTGTCGCGTGCCAGAGTGCGACACTGGAGATCGGCCGTGCCGCTCTGAGCTTTGGCGGGAAGGAAATCGAACAGATCCGCAGGATCCTCCAGGCCTACGTCGATGCCGACGGTGAACTGGCCGCGATCGGTGAAGATCTCTTCCTGCGCAGCGTTTCATTGCAGTTGTGCCACACAGCCGAACGGATCGGCGTGATGGTAGAGGGCGATACATCTCCTGGCTGGCTGGACGTCCAAGATCTTGATGCGAGGACAGCCGACGAGCTCGCTGCATTGCCTGGGATGGTCGATCGGCTGAACCGCCTCGCGCGGTCGTGCGCGGTCTAGGCGGACTGACGGTTACGTCCTGTTGTCGCATCATGGCACAGATTTGCCACGTAGCAAATGCCTGGAATACAGTCGTTTTCGCACCGTCTTCCCCCGGTTCGGAGGAGCCCATGACGTTTACTGCCCCTGTTCTCGCCGGCGACGGCCGCGTCGTCTACCGCGAGGTCCGGCCGCTGGAGCCGGGGCCGGGCCAACTGCTGCTCCGCAGCCGTGCGAACGCGATCTGCGGCAG
>JAWWOY010000077.1:0-7296 GCA_033851195.1 Kribbellaceae bacterium
CGGCATCTTGAAGAACCGGAACTCGATGCCGGCGCGCTTCATTATGTCGCCCCGCGCGATCGACAGGCCTCCGGTCGGATCCTCGCAGGCGAGGGCCGGTGTTGTTGGTAAGGTCCGATCCCCGCCAACAGCACCATCGTGACGCCTAACCGGGCGGCTCTCATTGGGTACACCCGACCGACTTGTTCTTCGCGGCCCTGGCGTACACCATCCAGCGGCCGTTGATCAGTTTGAGTTGGTCGATCGCCGAGATCTTCCCAGGGGGTGTGACCACGCGTTTGCCGGCCTTGTCTGTGCCGATGACGTTGTCGACGATGCAGGCCTGCACGGTCGCCGTTGCAGGCTTCGATTGCAGGTTCAGTGCGCTCACCCTCGACTCAAGTATCTGGAGGGTGCCGGTGAACTTCGTGCCGCGAAGCCCCTTGTAAGCAGCAATGTATTGCTTGGTGACAGTGAGAGCTTCGCCTGTCATCACTTGTTCGTATCGGTAGCTGACGCCGCCTGTCATAACGCCCTTCAAGAACGACGTGCGGTATCGGCCGTAGTCAGCGAGGATTTGGGTTCTGGCGGCAACTGTGGGATCTGCGGTCGGCTCGATGGTCGATCTCGCCGCCGTGGAAGTCGGGACGATCGGGGTCTGGCTCGTGGTGGGCGAGGCCTCATTGCTTCCGCCGCAAGCACCCAGGGTCAGTAGCAGGCTCATTGCTGCCACCGTCGCGGCGTACCGGTTCACTCCAGCCTCCCCGAAAGTCTGATACAAACACCTGATCGTATGTGACAGAGGGTCCTCGATCGATCGCGAAAAGTTGCAGGAACCTGCAACCTGCTGAGCTCGTGGGTTGACCGACCCCGACCCGGGCGGCCCCAAGCAGTCGACCGCGCGGTGACAGTGTCGGAAATCCAGACGGTGGACCGCTGACCCATGGCTGACCAGGTACCGCACCCGTTGCACGTCCACGTGAGCGCGCTGCTCACCCGGGTCTATGCGTCGCAGGCGCGACCTGCACGGTCGAAGAAGCTGCCCGGTGGCGTGCTCTGGGAAGTCTCAGTAGGCCTATCAGCGCTCGGGTGGCGGGCCAACGGAGTCGCGCTCGATCCCGGGGCAGTTGATCATCAGTGGGCCGTCCGGGTGCGGGGTGTCCTGGTCGGTGATCAGGAGACCGGCGGTGTGGCCCAGCTCGTAGTGGGGCAGGGCGACAGTGGTGAGGCGGGGTCGGAGCTGGCTGGCGATGTCCTGCTGGTCGTCGTACCCGACCAGGCTGACGTCGTCGGACACCCGCAGCGAAAGCTCGTGCAGGGCGAGTAGGGCACCGATCGCCATCCGATCGTTGCCCATGACAAGCGCCGTCGGCGGGCTGGTCCGGGACCGGAAGACCTTGCGGGTCAGTTCGTAACCGGAATCGACGGAGAAGTCGCCGTCGAGGATGCGCAGCCGTCCGGTCACTCCGGCCTTACGCGCCGCGTCGACGAAGCCGCGTTTGCGCTCGATCGCCGCCCACTCGTCGTGGCTGCCGCCGAGTAGCGCCACGCGCCGGTGACCGCGGCTGAAGACGGTCGTGGCCGCGGTCAGGCCGCCGTTGTACTCATCCGCCACGACGATCGGCCCGCGGAAACCCTTCGGCGGCCAGCAGTTCACGAACACGGTCGGGACCTCGTGCAGCTGTGCCGTCGGTTTGACGTACTGCACGTGGGCCGGCGCGTAGATGACGCCTGCGATGCCGCGGTCGATCAGTCCCTTGACGCCGTCTTCCTCGATTTGCGGGTCGCCACCGGTGTCGACGAGCATGCAGACGTACCCGCGGTCCCGCACGGCCTCCTGGATGCCGCGCACTGTCCGGCCGGCGTACGGCGCGGACGCGATGGCGTCGGTGACGATGCCGAGCGCGAACGACTTGCCTCCGCGGAGCTGTTGCGCCGTACGGTTCACCCGGAAGTTCAGCTCGCGGGCGGCCTCGAGCACCCGGCGTCTGGTGTCCTCGGCGACGCTGACGTCCCGGCGGTCGTTGAGCACGAACGAGACCGTCGGCTGCGACACTCCGGCCAAGCGCGCGACGTCCATCATCGTCGGGCGTTGCGGCGCCGAGCGCCGACCTCTCGTGGCCATGCGTGCAGATTACGGCCGCGACGGACCGCTCACAACCGCGCCACGACGATGCGGGCCGACCTCTTGACCGCACCCGAGGGTCAATGCTTTGGTGAAGCCAATACGTATTGGTGACGTATTGGTCAGCTAGGAGAGCCTGATGCCGAACACTCATCAACGGGGGCTCAGTCAGCCGGGGCCCACCCGCCGGACCCTGCTCAAGGCCGCGGGCGGACTCGCGTTCGCCGCCGCCGGGACGACCGCGACGACAGCCTGCGGCGGTTCGTCGGGCGGCGGATCGGGGTCGACATTCAAGATCGCGTACTTCGGCGACCAGGCCGGCGCCGACAAGCTCCGAGCGCGGCTGCAGGAACCGGTCCGGGCGATCGACAAGTCGGTCACGCTGCAGATCAACGCGACCAACGGCACCGACTGGAACGACTTCTTCGCCAAGATCCTGACCCAGATCGCGGCCGGCCAGACCCCGGACATCGCCGCCGTACCGACAGAGGGTCTGCAGCTGTTCGCCAGCAAGCAGCTGGCGATCCCGCTGGACGACTACGTGAAGAAGGACGCCGAAGCGCTGAAGCCGTACTTCGCCGACGTCCATCCGTCGCTGGTCGAGGCGATGATGTACGAGGGGCACCTGTACGAGCTGCCGCTCGACTTCAACGCAGGCAACATGTTCTACAGCACCAAGCTGTTCAAGAATGCGGGCCTCGCAGCGCCGACCGCCGACTGGACGATCGACGACTTCCACACGATGGCGGTGAAGCTGGCCAAGTCAGGAGCGAAGGCCAAGGACTTCCCGTTCAACTGGGTCGTGCGGCTCTGGGGCAGCTGGACCTCGTTCATGTACGCCAATGGCGGCAACCTGTTGGAAGAGGGCAAGTACGACGGCGGCGACTGGCTGTGGAACACCTTCTACCAGGGCGATCCCGCGGCGCAGGGCCGAGGTGGCGGGTGGAAGTGGGGCCAGCCGACGGCCAACTCGACGCCGGTGGTCGAGGCGCTGGACTACATGATCCAACTCCGCCGCGAGGCGCTGTCACCATCACCGGACGTCGGCGGTGGCGACACGTTGCAGGGCCTGTTCTCGAGCGACCGGATCGCGATGGCCATCGGTGGCGGCTTCTGGGCGGGCGGGTTGAGCAACGCCGGAATGAAGCCGGGGTCGTTCGACGTGCAGCTGTTCCCGAAGTGGAAGGTGCAGCGGCACCTGTTCGGCACCGGCGGCTACGGCATCTTCAAGGCGTCGAAGCAGAAGGATCTCGCCTGGGAAGTGATCAAGCTGCTGATCCAGCCGGCGTCGTTCGAGCTTCTCTTCCCCGGCAACACGACAACCCCGGTACGGCGCTCGCTGATGACGGCGCAGCGTTACGGCAAGACGGGCCCGGAGCACTGGCAGGCCTTCTACGACACCCTGACGAAGCACCCGAACACCGCGCCGATCCCGGCCCCGCCGTACTACAACGCAATGGCGAACTCGCTCAACCAGCACACCACCCAGGCGATCGCCTCCGGAAACGCGAAGGCCGCCCTGGACGCGATGCAACGAGACCTCGAGAGCGCCGCGGCGGGGCAGAAGTGACGGCGGATGTCCAAGCGCGCGGGGCACCTGTCGTAACAACCTCGTCGTCCCGCGACGAGCGGCGGCGCGAGCAGCGACGGGAGTCGAGGTTCGGCTACGCGATGATCGCATTGTCGCTCGTCGTGGTCGTCGTCTTCACCGCGGCGCCGATCGTCGCGTCGTTCGTGCTGTCGCTGTTCAGCTGGGACGTGATCAGCAGCCCGGAGTTCGTCGGCCTCGCCAACTTCCGCGAGCTGGCCGGCGACCACACCGTACTGCACTCGTTCCAGGTCACGATCGTGCTCGCAGTGGCGATTGTCGCGCTCCAGCTCAGCCTCGGCCTGCTGCTCGCTGTACTGGTGCAACAGCGACGCCACAACGCCACCCGCACGATCTTCCGGACGGCGTACTACCTGCCGCTGCTCGCGTCGGGTGCGTCGGTGTCGATCTTCATGGGCTACCTGTTCGACGAGAAGTTCGGCGTCGTCAACTACTACCTGAACGAGCTGGGCGCACCCGCCGTACCGTGGCTCACCAGCAATCTCGGCGCGATGGTGACGATCGTCCTCGTGGCGGTCTGGCAGCAGCTCGGCTTCACCTTCATCCTGTTCGTCGCGGCGCTCAGCTCGCTGCCGAAGGACATCCTGGAGGCCGCGCAGATCGATGGCGCCGGGCCGGTTCGTGGGCTGTTCGGCGTCAAGATCCCGCTGATCAGCCCGACGATCTTCTTCGCGGCCGTGGTCGGGCTGATCAACGCGATGCAGCTGTTCGACCAGCCGTACATCATGACCCACGGCGGCCCCGGCGACGCGACGAAGACCACGGTGATCGTGATCTACGAGACGACGTTCCAGAATATCGAGTTCGGCTACGGCTCGGCGATCTCGGTCGTCCTGTTCCTGCTCCTGCTGCTGATCACCGGGCTGCAGTTCCTGGTGGCACGAAGGTGGGTGTTCTACACATGACCCGTTCAGTCGCGCGGTCGGTCGGCGTCGCGGTCCTGGTCCTGGCCGCCGTACTGGCTCTCGGACCGTTGGTGTGGACGGTCAGTACGTCGCTGCGGACGCCGGCGACGTCGTTCAGCAACCCGCCACAATGGTTGCCGTTGCACCCGATGTGGTCGAACTACAAGGCCGTGTTCGACACGATCCCGCTGGCGCGGTTCTTCGTGAACAGCGTGCTGATCACCGGGCTGATCATCGGCGGCCAGTTGGTCACCTGCACGCTCAGCGGGTACGCGTTTGCGATCGTCCGCTTCCCCGGCCGGAACGCGCTGTTCGGCCTGATCCTGGCGACGATGATGGTGCCGCTGCAGACCACGATCATCCCGGTGTTCGTGCTGATCCGGTATCTCGGCCTATCCGGGACCCGGATGTCGCTGGTGCTGCCGGCGATCGGGGGCGCGTTCGGGACGTTCCTGATGCGGCAGTACTTCCTGCAGATGCCGCGCGAGCTCGGCGAGGCGGCGCGGGTCGACGGCGCTTCACACTTCCAGGTGTTCCGCCTCATCTATGCCCGGATGGCGCTGCCGGCGATGGCGACGCTGGCGATCCTGAACTTCTCCGCGTTCTGGAGCGAGTTCTACCGGCCGCTGATCTTCCTGCAGGACCAGCGCGAGTTCACCCTCCCGCTCGGCCTGGTCGGCCTGCAGGGCAACCTCGGCACCGGCAGCATCTCGGTCGTCCTCGCCGGGGTGGTGCTCGCGCTGCTGCCGAGCATCGGGATCTTCGTCGTCGCCCAGCGCTACTTCATCGAGGGCATCACGGCGGGGTCCTTCCGGTAGGTCCGCCGTACAGCCTTTCGCCACGTCCGCCGTACAGATCGAGGAGTCGACTTGTCCGACCATCACCTGCCCCGCTACCACGTCCGACCGCCGACCGGGTACGTCAACGACCCGAACGGGCCGGTGTTCTTCGGTGGCCGCTGGCACCTCTTCTTCCAGTACGTTCACGACACCCCGCGCCGCGGCCCGGTCGTGTGGGGACACGCGAGCAGCGCGGACCTCGCCCGCTGGCAGCTCCATCGGCCGGCTCTGTCGCCGCATCCGGAAGGACCGGACCGCAACGGGTGCTGGTCGGGCAACACAGTGGCTGTCGGCAACGAACTGGTTGCCTTCTACTCCGGTTCGCGCCATGGTTCGCCGTACCAGTCCGTCCTGTCGGCGCGATCGGTCGACGGTGGGCATTCCTTCGGCCCGCCCCGTCAGGTCGTACCCGACCCATCGCCTTCGGAGGGTGTGGCGGAGTTTCGCGATCCCTTTGTCTGGCAGGAGAACGGCACCTGGTCGATGCTCGTCGGCGCCGGTTCGATCCCCGACGGACCGTCCGCGCGGCTGTACACGTCGCCCGACCTGGAGACCTGGGAGTACCAGGGCCCGTACGCCGCAATGAAGCCGAACACCGAGGCCGCCGTCGACGTCGGCGACATGTGGGAATGCCCGCAACTCCTCTCGTACGGCAATCGCGACGCACTGCTGGTCTCGTCGTACGGATTTCACGGCGGCGGTCCCAGGCAGGTGCTCGCACTCAGCGGGTCGCGCGTCGACGGCCGGCTGATCGCGGACCGGATCGAGCAGGTCGATCACGGTCCGAACTTCTACGCAGCCTCGGTACTGCGCGACGGCGCCCTCCTCTGGGGCTGGATCACCGAGGGCCGCTCCGCGGACTGGGCCAACGAAGCCGACTGGTCGGGCCTGATCTCCCTACCGCGGACAGCGAGTCTCACCGCGGACGGTCGCCTGGCCACCACCCCGGTGACCAGTCTCACCACACTCCGCGAGTCCGAGATCCACCCGGCAACGCACGATCGCGCAGCGCCGGCCAGTACGTCGTACGAGGGACTCCCGGCCCAGTTCGAGCTGGAGACGACGCTCACCCGGACGACCGCGCCAACCACCCTCTCCCTGCAGTGCTCGTACGACGAACACCTCGACGTCACTGTGGATTGGGACACCGGCGCCGTCACCATCGACCGCGCACACGCGAGCCGCGACCCCCGAGCGCACCGCGACTCCCACACCTTCACCGACCCCGACATCACCGCGACCGGCACGCTCGCCCTGCGCTGGTTCGTCGACGGCTCCGTCAGCGAGCTCTTCACCGCGTCCGGCTACTGCGCAACCACCCGTTTCTACCCCATCACTCCCCCACCCTGGACCCTCACCCTCACCGACCCCGGCCCCACCCAACTCTGGAGCCTCACGCCGTAGCCGTCCGGGAGGCGTGGCACGACTCGCGTCACGTGATGGCGTGCAGTGTCGGCACTCGGGGACACGTTTCCGGACGTGATCGTCATAGATACTGCCCTATGGTTGCTTTCAAGGAGACCAACGTGCGCATCCTGGAGTGCGCCTGGAACGCCTTGGAGGAATTGAGGCAAGATCGGCACCTGTCGCGGGACGAGGCGGTGCGGACTCTCCTCATTCAGCACGTGAGGGATCAACAAAGTTGCGGCGGCTACGACCGGCTAACCCACATCTCGACACTCTTGCGACATCCCGCTGCGCCACTGGGGCGTGGTGCACCAAGGCCGGGAAGGCTACTTCGCCTGCGCCTGCCATTGGGCTTGGCCGAGGAAGCACGTTTGGTGTCGTTGCGGCTGCCCGGTCAGCCGATCCTTAGGGGACATCGCGACTATCAAGCGC
>JAWWOY010000294.1:0-9528 GCA_033851195.1 Kribbellaceae bacterium
AGGTCGAGACCGCCCGGATCCTCGGCTGCACCACCGGAACAGTGAAGAGCCAGACCAGCAAGGCCTTCGCCAAGCTCCGCCTCGACCCAGCCCTGCTCTCCGGCGCCCCTGCCGACCAGGAGACCGCGCGATGAACCTCACCGACCTGCGCGAAGAACTGACCGATCGCGCCGCCGAGTCCGACGAGCACCCGAGCGACCTGCTCGCCGGCGTGCACCGCAAGATCATCCGCACCAAGCGCCGCCGGGTAGCCGGCGTTCTGATCGGTACGGCGGCCGTCGCCGCGCTCGCCATCGGCGTACTGCCTGGCCAGACGGATACGTCCACCCCGGACCCGGCTGCGACTCGGACGGTGCCGGCCGACTACACCAAGGACGGCCTGACCCTGCACGGCGCAGTGGGCTCGGATCTGCTCGCGAAGGGGTGGATCGGCAGGCCTGGTGAGAATCGGCTCGAGTTCGTGTGGACGCCGACCAGAACCGAGATCTCGCTGTACACGTTCTGCCGGTCGAGCGAATGGGGGATGGCCAGCGTGCGGGTCGAGGTGAACGGGAACCACGCCACCGAACAGGCCTGTAACGACACCGATGATTCTCCGGACCCCGCCAAAGGCGAGGCACTGCAAGCTGACTCCAGCATCTGGCTCGACGCGCCGGTCGGGAAGCCGGCACGCGTCACGTTCTCGCTCATAGACGCGCAGGGCCGGGAACTCAATGACCCCACCGCGCAACTCGCGCTGGGCATCTATGACACCGGCGAGCACCAGCCCGACGGGCCACCGACGCAAACACCTCCGACCAGCGCTGAAGACTACGTGAAGGACGGCATCCGCTACCGAGCCAAAGTTGGTGGCGACAGCCTCGCCGCGGCCGTGATCGGCAGTCCGGGCCAAACCAGCGTCAAGCTGAAGTTCACCGCCACCGGCGGGAAGATCAGCCTGCGCAACTTTTGCACCGCGAACAACGATCAGGGCAGCAATTCCCAATACCAGGTCGCCGTCAACCTCAGCAGAGTCGAGGATACGAGCAGCTGTAACAGCCAATCGACCGATGCCGGTGGCGGCGGCGGGCTGACCATCTCGGTCCCCGTCATGGTCGGCCAGGTCGTCGAAGCCACTGTCACCCTGCGGGACGGACGGGGCCGGCCAGTATCCAGGCCCGGCGTACGGATCGGTCTTGGGATCTACCAAGCCGGTGCACAGCGGCCTATCGGCGGCGTAGGAGACAAGCAAGTCTCACTCGACGAGGTGAGAGAGTACAGCGGCTACCTTTACAAGCTGACCGATGTAAGAACAGTTGACGCCAAGACCACGGACCACCTCGACATAGCCACGCCGGAAGGCAAGCCGTTCCTGGTCGCGTTCGGCAGCACGGACCTCGGCGCCGCCACGGTGACGGCCACTCTGACCGGCCTGTCCCCGGCTGGCGCTGGAACCAGCAATTCCGGAGAACACGGCGTCGGAGTGGGGCTCGTCGGCGAGGCTGCCCGGAAGGCGGGAACCGCCAGGATGACCGTCACCGGGGGAAAGCCGACAGAGGGCAAGCTCCTGCTCGGCATCTATGTCCCGGAAGCGTGAACCGGAGTCCGACAGGACCACTCGTTCTATCAGACCCAGGTGTGGAGGTCGGCGGCGTCGGCGGCGAACTGGTCCACCGAGTCGTCGGCCACGAACTCCAGCAGGGCGTTGATCTCGCGCGGCTCCGCGGCCAGGCGGTCCAGCACCGGACGCCACAGCGACTTGCGGGCCGCCAGGGGCAACCTGTTGTCGGACGGCCACCAGGAGAACACGTGCACGGTGCTGAGCCAGGGCATCAGCGCCTCCAACTGCTCCAGGCACTCGCCGTCGCGAATATCCGCCGGCGGTTGCCAGTAGGTCTTGAGGTTCGGCGCGCCCACATCCAGCAGCAACGTAATAGTCGAGTCCACCTCGTCGGTCAGCGTGCCCCGGTGGAACTCCATCGCGACGTCGATGCCGAAACCGGCAGCCACGTCCGCCAACTCCGCCAATCCCCTGGTCACAGCCATCCGGTCACCCACGCCGGCGTCGGCCGTCCCGACGGAACCGGCCCAGACCCGGATCCTCGGCGCACCAAGCTCAGCCGCGGTGCTCACCGCCGTACGGATCTGTTCGCGGTCGACACTGCCGGCCCGCAGGTACGAGCCGTACGCCGCGATGGCCAGACCGTTGTCCTCGCAGCGGGCCCGGGCCTTGCGCGCGGCAGGCAGATCGCCGAACGGGACGTGGATGTCGCCGCCCCACTCGATCGCCGCCAGCCCCGCCCGGACCGCAACCTCTACGACTTCTTCCACCGCCAACTGCCGGAACGTCACCGAGACCAAGCCGGTCCTCACACTCACCCGAACCTCCTCGTGTCAGACCTCCATCCAACCGCATCACACCAACTGATCAGGCACCCGGACCAATGATTCTCACGTCATGAGTAAACAGCTTCGTCACCAATGACAGATGCCTTAGACTCCCAGATGTGCCAGAGCAGCGGAGAGGGTTCCTGTTCGGATTCGCCGCATATCTGCTGTGGGGCCTTTTCCCGCTCTACTGGAAGCTGCTGGACTCCTCCGGCGCGGTCGAGCTGCTCGCCAACAGGATCCTGTGGTCGCTCGTCACCGTCGCCCTGCTGGTCGCGGTACGACACCGGTTCGGGCAGGTGCGGCTCCTGGTGGCGGACCCGCGCCGACGATGGCCGCTGATGATCGGCGCCGGTCTGATCTCGGTCAACTGGGGCGCCTACATCTGGGGCGTGAACCACGGACAGGTGGTGGAGACCTCGCTCGGCTACTTCATCACCCCGCTGTTCACAGTGCTGCTCGGCGTCTTCGTGCTGAAGGAGCGGCTCCGGCTCGCGCAGTGGATCGCTCTGGCAGTCGCCTTCGTCGCCGTGGTCGGACTGACCATCGAGAACGGGCGGCCGCCCTGGACCGCGATCATCCTCACCTTCTCGTTCGGGTTCTACGGGCTGGTCAAGAAGAAGGCCGGCGCCGGAGCTGTCGAGGGGATGGCGGTGGAGTCCGCTACGGTGGCACCGATCGCGCTCGTCGCCGTGCTGGTGCTGGCGTTCCAGGGGCACTCGACCGTGACGCACCAGGGCGGCGGATATCTGG
This sequence comes from Kribbellaceae bacterium, assembly GCA_033851195.1. GTDB lineage: Bacteria > Actinomycetota > Actinomycetes > Propionibacteriales > Kribbellaceae > Kribbella. The sequence continues at coordinate 3,121 of JAWWOY010000294.1, forward strand.
CGCTGGTGCTGCTCACCGGGCCGGTCACCGCCGTACCGTTGCTGCTTTTCGGCGCGGCGGCGACACGGGTGTCGATGACCACTCTCGGGCTGCTGAACTACATCACACCGATCATGCAGTTCGCGGTCGGCGTGCTGGTGTTCCACGAACTGATGCCGCCGATGCGCTGGGGCGGGTTCGGGCTGGTCTGGCTGGCGCTGGTGATCCTCACCTGGGACGGCCTGGCCCAGCGGCGTCGTACGCCGGCATTGGAGCCGATCTCCACCGCTCTGTAGTCGATCTGCCGCCCATTGTGACCGAAGTTGGCCTTCGGGTGTTCAACTGCCGTTCACTCAGAACGGGGCTCTGCTCCACGCTTCTCAGCTTATTCTCAGCGGTCTGCCGTACCCCTGAGGAAGCTGGAGCGCCGAGTGAGCCCCAAGTTGCTGCCGCTGATCAGTCAGATCGGCATCCGCCACGGATCCCGCACCTACCGAACCTGCGAACTGAAGTGCGCCAACCAGTGCGACCACGTCGATCCGAACACGACCGGCAATGAGCACATCCAGACTGTCCTGCGGTCCGCGATGTCACGCCGGGGCGTCCTGAAGGTCGGTGCAGCCGGCATTGCCGCCGCCGGGGTCGCCACCCTCGCCTCGAATGTGCCTGTCGCCGCCGACATGGCCACGGCCACCGTGGGCCCCGGCCCGCTGACGCATGGCGTCGTACCGCCGAACCGCAAGGACGAGATCGTCATCCCACCGGGCTACGACCAGGCCGTCATCATCGCCTGGGGTGACCCGGTCGAGACGGGAGCGCCGAAGTTCGACGCGAACTTGCAGACGCCCGAGGCGCAGGCCAAGCAGTTCGGCTACAACAACGACTACACGATGGTGCTGCCGCTGCGGGACGAGCGGAAGGCGCTGCTTGTCTGCAACCACGAGTACACCGATGAATACCTGATGTTCCCGACCGGCAAGTACACCGCGGAGACGGTCGCGAAGATCGGCCTGGCCGCGCACGGCATGACCGTCGTCGGCGTCGAGCGCGTCGGCAGCAGCGGACGCTGGCGCCGGGACACCTCAGGCACCCGCTACAACCGCCGGATCACCGCCACCACGCCGTTCCAGGTCACCGGTCCGGCCGCGGCCGACCCGCGCGTCGGGAAGGTTGCCTTCGGCACCTTCGGCAACTGTGCGGGCGGTGTGACGCCCTGGGGCACGGTGCTGTCCGGCGAGGAGAACTTCAACGGCTACTACGACGTCACCGGCTCGGTGCCGGCCGAGCATGTGGCCAGCTACAAGCGGTACGGCGTACCGACGACGGCGACGAAATCCGCCCGCGAGTGGAGCATCGTCGACCAACGCTTCGACCTGACCAAGACGCCGACCGAGGTCTACCGCTCCGGCTGGGTGGTCGAGGTCGACCCGTACGACCCGAAGGCGAAGCCGAAGAAGCGCACCATGCTCGGCCGGCTCAAGCACGAAGGCGCCACCACCACTCTCACTGCCGACGGCCGGATCGCGGTCTACCTCGGCGACGACGAGAAGGGTGAGTACATCTACAAGTTCGTCTCGACCGGCAAGTACGACAAGCACGACCGGAAGAAGAACTTCGACCTGCTCGACCACGGCACCCTGTATGTCGCCAAGTTCACTGGCGACGGCACCGAGGACGCCCTGTACGACGGCGGCGGCCAGTGGCTGCCGCTCACCACCGACAAGTTGTCGTTCATCGACGGCATGAGCGTCGCCGAGGTGCTGATCAACACCCGGCTGGCGGCCGACAAGCTCGCCCCGACCCGGATGGATCGCCCGGAGGACATCGAGCGCAACCCGATCAACGGCCGGGTCTACGCCATACTCACCAACAACTCCGACCGCGGCGGCAAGTTCGCCGTCGACGAGGCCAACCCGCTGGCGACCTCGCAGGTGCGGGCCACCCTCGCCGACCCGCTGGTGGAGAAGGCCGGCAACCGCAACGGCTATGTCCTGGAGTTGACCGAGGGGGGCAACGACGCCGCCAAGACCGCCTTCGTCTGGTCGCTCTTCCTCGTCTGCGGCGACGGTGCGGCCCAGGAGACTTACTTCGGCGGCTACGACAAGTCCAAGGTCAGCCCGATCTCCTGCCCGGACAACGTCAGCTTCGACGGCTCCGGCAACCTGTGGATCGCGACCGACGGCAACGCGCTCGGGTCCAACGACGGCATCTTCACCGTCCCGGTGGCCGGCCCCGAACGCGGCTACGTGAAGCAGTTCCTCTCGGTGCCGTTCGGCTCCGAGGCCTGCGGTCCGCTGGTCAGCGAGGACGACAAGACCGCGTTCGTCGCCGTCCAGCACCCGGGCGAGACCGACACCGCCACCTTCGAGACGCCGGCCTCGACCTGGCCGCACACGCACCCCTTCCCCCGCCCGGCGATCTCCTGCGTCTGGCGCAAGGACGGCGGCCGCGTCGGCAGCTGACACCCGCACCTGCGCCTCCCTAGCCGACGGCGTCAGGCCCACCCCCGCTGCCGTTCATCGGTCCCTTGTTCCCCGGCGCGTCGCCGTTCATCGGTCCCTTTTCCCGCGTCGAAACACCCGGCCGGGATTGCACAGTACGGCGGTGCCGTTGCCGGGGGTTCGGTTGTCCCACTTCCCGCTCCGACAGGCCGTCGATCCTCCACTTGCCGCTTCGACTGGCCGTACTTTGTGCATCCCACCGGCCAGTCGAAGCGGTAGGTCAGCCTGTGCCCGGCCAGTCGGAGCGGGAAGTGGACGGGGTGCGCGTCCGTCCGCCGTGCGGTGGTCACACCATTCGCATGACAGGCGCTGCAACCCACCCGTACGACGGTGTGGCAGGCCTAGGCCGACGAGTCGTAGCGGAACGGCGTACATCCGAGAGCCCTAGCCGCCCTCACGGGACACTAGCGTTAGACGGTGCGGGAGACGACTAGGTCGCAGAGGGATTCGAGGGCGGAGCGGGCGGGGCCGTCGGGGAGGTCGGCGAGGAGTTTGCGGGCGTCGTGGGCCCGGCGGCGGACGTCGTGTTCGGCCTGCTGCAGGGACGGGTGCGCGCGCAAGAGGCCGAGGGTTTCGGCCAGGCGGGCGTCGTCGCTGAGGTCGGAGTCGAGCAGTTCCAGCAACCTGGCGTCGCCCGGATCGGACGGATCGGCCTGGGCGCGGAAGATCAGCACCGGCAGGGTCGGTACCCCTTCGCGCAGGTCCGTGCCGGGGGTCTTGCCGGACTCGTCGGACTCCGAGGCGACGTCGAGGATGTCGTCGGCCAGTTGGAAGGCCTGGCCGATCTCCTCACCGAAGGCGCGCAGGGTCTCCTGAACCACCTCGTCGGCACCGGCGAACCGGGCACCGAACAGCGCCGAGGTGGCGATCAGCGAGCCGGTCTTGTCGGCAACCACCGACAGGTAGTGCGCCAGCGGGTCCTGGTCCGGCTGCGCACCGAGGGTCTCGCGGATCTGGCCCTCCACCAGGCGGCCGAACGTCCGGGCCTGGATCCGGACCGCATCCGGGCCGAGCGACGCGACCAGATCGGAGGCACGGGCGAACAGCCAGTCCCCGGTCAGGATCGCGACCGAGTTGTCCCACCGTGCGTTCGCAGTGTCCGCGCCGCGGCGCAGGGCCGCCTCATCCATCACGTCGTCGTGGTAGAGCGTGGCCACGTGCGTCAGCTCGACCACGACCGCAGATCGTACGACGTCCTCAGCCGACGGCGTCGGCCCGAACTCGGCCGTCAGCAGCACGAGCAACGGCCGGAACCGCTTGCCGCCGGCCACCATTACGTGCTGGGCGGCCTCGGTGACGAACGGTGCCTCGGACCGGGCCGCGTCCCGGAGTGCCAGCTCGACCGATTCCAGGCCGGCCCGAACCCGGGACTCGAGCGCCTCGTCGGCGATCGTGAATCCCAGGCTCTCGGCCGGCATCGGGGTCGGACTCACCGGATGAACTCACCTGCTCGGGCCGCCAGGTCGAGGACCGGGCCCGGAACGAGTCCGAGCACGACAGTGGCGGCGAGGCCCAGGGCGACAGCCGCGGTGGTCTGCCAGCCGGGCAGCGCCACGTCCGGGCTGTCAGCCGGCAGGTCGGAGAAGAACATCAGCACGATCACACGGATGTAGAAGAACGCCGCAACCAGGCTGCAGAGCACTGCGACGACCACCAACGGCCAGGCGCCACCGGTCCACGCCGCGGTGAACACGGCCCACTTCCCGGTGAAGCCGGCAGTCAGCGGGATTCCTGCGAAGCCGAGCAGGAAGAAGGCGAAGATACCTGCCAGCAGCGGCGACTTCTTACCGAGCCCGGCCCACCGGGACAGGTGGGTGGCCTCGCCGCCCGCGTCGCGCACGAGCGTCACCAGCGCGAAGGCGCCGATGGTCGGGAAGCCGTACGAGACCAGGTAGAAAAGCACCGCCTGGGTCGACGTGATACCCCGGGTGATCCCGCTGCTGGCCTGTGCAAGACCAACGAAGGCGGTCAGGAGGAAACCGGCGTGCGCGATCGACGAGTAGGCGAGCATTCGCTTCACGTCGGTCTGGGTGATGGCGACGATCGAGCCGACCACCATGGTCAGGATGGCGACCACCCACATCATCGGCGCCCAGTCCCAGCGGGTACCGCCGAGGGCGACGTAGAACACCCGCATCAGGCCGATGAACGCGGCGATCTTGGTACACGCGGCCATGAAGCCGGTGACCGGGGTCGGCGCGCCCTGATAGACATCAGGCGTCCAGGAGTGGAACGGTACGGCGCCGACCTTGAACAGCAGGCCGACCCCGATCAGACCGGTACCGGCCAGCAGGATCGAGTCGCCGTCGGTCTTCGTCGCCAGTGCGTCGGAGATACCACCGAGCGACATGGTGCCGGCGTACCCGTAGATCAGCGCGATGCCGTAGAGCAGGAACGCCGATGCGAAGGCGCCGAGCAGGAAGTACTTCATAGCGGCTTCCTGCGAGATCAGCCGGCGACGGCGTGCCAGTCCGCAGAGCAGGTACAGCGGCAGCGAGAAGACCTCGAGCGCGACGAACAGCACCAGCAGGTCGTTCGCCGAGGCGAACAGCATCATGCCGCCGATCGCGAACAGCGTCAGCGGGAAGACCTCGGAGTGCTCGACCTTGGCCGCAGTGCCCTCCCGCTCGGCCTCACTACCCGGTACGGCGGCCGCCTGGCCGGCGAAGGCGGACAGCCCACCGTCGACCGAGCGTTCCGCGAACAGCAGCACGCTGATCAGCGTCAGCGCGAGCAGGGTGACCCAGGTGAACAGCGCCGGGCCGTCCACCGCGATGGCACCCTGCGCGGCGAGCAACTTCCTGTCGTCGACCATCAGCAGCACGGTCAGCACGCCGGAGACGATCAGTGCGACAACGGCGATGGCCAACTGGACCTGGTGGCGCAAAAGCCGTGGCAGGAACGCCTCCACCAGCACGCCGACGCACGCCGCACCGAAGACGACCAGCAGCGGCGCGAGATCGCCGTACTCGATCTTCGGCGCGGTGAAGTTCGCCAACGGCACAGAAAACTCAGCCACCAGCGACAACATCTGCACACTCACTTCTGGCCCTCCGTCACGGGGATCTGCGGGGCCTTGTCGGTGACGCCCACGTGCTGCATCGTCGTTTCGACCGCCGGCTTGATGATGTCGACCACCGGCTTCGGGTAGAGGCCGAGCCCGACGATCAGCAGGATCAGCGGCGCGATCGCGAACACCTCGCGGAAGTTCAGGTCCTTGAGCTTGTCGATCCCGTCCCGCACCGGCCCGGTCATCAGGCGTTGGTACATGATCAGGATGTAGAGCGCGGCCAGCACGATAGCGAGAACACCGCCCACCGCGATCACCTTGTGCCTGCTGAAGGTTCCGGCCAGCACCATGAACTCGGAGATGAACGGCGACAGGCCGGGCAGCGAGAGGCTGGACAGGCCGGCGAACAGGAAGGTGCCGGCCAGCACCGGTGCCACTTTCTCCACCCCGCCGTAGTCGGCGATCCGGGCCGAGCCGCGGCGCGAGATGAGGTATCCCGCGATCAGGAACAGCGCGGCCGTCGAGAGCCCGTGGTTGAACATGTACAGCGTCGACCCGGTCATGCCTTGCGAGGTCAGCGCGAAGATGCCCATCACGATGAAGCCGAAGTGCGAGATCGAGGTGTAGGCGATCAGCCGCTTGATGTCGGTCTGCCCGATCGCCACCAGCGCGCCGTACAGGACGCTGATCAGGGCCAGCACCAGCACCACCGGCGTGGCCCACTGCGACGCGTGCGGGAACAGGCCCAGGCAGAACCGGATCATCCCGAAGGTGCCGATCTTGTCCAGCACGCCGACCAGCAGCACCGAGGTGCCCGGCGTCGCCTCGGCGGCGGCGTCCGGCAGCCAGGTGTGGAACGGCACCATCGGCGCCTTCACCGCGAAGGCGAAGAAGAAGCCGAGGAACAGCCAGCGCTCG
>JAWWOY010000112.1:0-6321 GCA_033851195.1 Kribbellaceae bacterium
TGCTCACTACCACCGTGACCGAGATCGGCGCATACCTTCGCGATCGAAAGCTTCGCCCGGCCGGCCGGCAGGTGCTGTCCGTCCTCTGCCTGCTCGGTGGTGGCGTCGTCGGTGCGGTCCTCGCCCACAGCGTCAGCGTCGTCGCAATGCTGAGCGTTGTGATCGCGGGTTTCGCCATTGTCGCCATTGTCGCCGGCCGGTTGACTACGTCCCAACCGTCCGCGGCGGTCGGGCAGTCACCTTCTCCGGCGGTCGCGAACAAACCGACCAACTAGAGCGGCAGAGGAACCGACCTGCACTCGGTCGTCAGCCGCCAACCACCCGGAACGGCTCTGACCTGTCCATGCCCTCACGATGGCGCAGCCCATTGGATCGGACAACCGTCTGCGACCATCGCGGGTCCAGAGCGGCGACGAAGCGGCTGACCGCTGGGTCAAGCAGTAGCGACCCCGGCCCTGCCTGTGGCGAAAGCGTTGATGAGCCTGATTACCAGCGCTTCAACGAGCATGACCGCGGCTTTTGCCAGCACGGTAGCGAGAAAATCTGCCACAGGAACCTCCAAGAGTCCGGCGGCGACCGACCTGCCGCGCCGCCTACGCATTCTGCAGAATGCTCGGCGAAGGTGTCCGTCATCAGGTGCGTGGGCGACGTTGGTTCGACGAATAGGTTAACGCGGAGTGTCCTGGCGAGGGGCTGCGGAGAGCGGCGGTATCGCCGCGGACACGAGGGTCGCCACTGCCGCTGAACCCAGGCCAACAGCCCAGCCGGCAGGACCGAGCGGCCGCGAGCCGAAGAACTGGCTGATGCCCGGTGTTTGCACGACGAATGTCAGCGCCGCCAGTGACACCGCTCCGGCGGCGAGGACGACCGGGCTGCGGTGGCCGACAAGCATCGTTTGCAGCAACTGAGCATCTACCAGTGCCACGAGAGCGACGGTTCCGGCCCTGGCGCTGCCGCCGGTCAGTCGGGCTGCCAGATCTGCGGCGAAGGCGGCACCGGCAGTCGTAGCCGCTCGTACGACGATGTCGTGGGTGAGCGCGGATCCCAGCGAGGTTTCGGGGCCTTCGGCCAGCAACACATCCGCTGTGATGCCCGGTGGTGGCCTCATGGCGACGGCCATCGCCGGCAGCATGTCAGTCAGCAGATTGACCAGCAACAACTGCCGGGCGTTCAGGCCGGCCGAGCCACTCAGTCCACTGGCCAGGGCGTACGCGACCTCACCCAGGTTCCCTCCCAGCAGGATCGAGAGCGCATCCCGTACGGATACCCACATCGCCCGGCCCTCGACGATCGCGTCGGCGATGGTCTCGATCCGGTCGTCGGTGACCACCAGGTCGGCCGCGTCCCGGGCCGCGGGCGTGGCGCCCCGCCCGAGGGCGACACCGACGTCGGCCAGCCGGATCGCCGCGGCGTCGTTCGCGCCGTCGCCGGTGACGGCTACGACCCGTCCCGCTCGCTGGAAGGCAGCCACGATCCTGGCCTTCTGCAGCGGGCTCATCCGGGCAAACACTGCGGCGTCCGGGAGCGCGGCGGCCAGCTCATCGTCGGTGAGTTGGTCAAGTTCGGGCCCGGTCACCACCTTCCTCCCATTGAGCGCATCGAACTCGGCAGCAATCGACTCGGCCGTACTGGGGTGGTCGCCGGTGATCATCACGATCGCCACTCCTGCCTGCCGCAGTTGTGCCACCGCCTCGGCCGCGGTCGGGCGCACAGGGTCGGCCAGACCCAACAGCCCGACGAACTCCAGATTCCGGATCCGGCTCTCGGCAAGGTCGGATCGGTCCGACGCCGGGCGTTCGGCTACGGCGAGAACGCGATAACCCGACCGTGCGAGCCGCTCCACCGCTGCCTCGACCCGGTGTCGCCCTGCGGCGGTAAAGGGCTGAGCGGTGCCGTTGCGCCGCTGCTGGGTGCACCGCTCCAGAACGACCTCAGGCGCACCCTTGATGCTGAGACGCTGCCCGTCGTCACAGCGCCCGAGCACTGCGTGGAACCCGCGAGCCGGCTCGAACTGCAGCTCGTCCACGCGGTGCCAATGGCCGACACCGTCGGTGGCCGTGACCTCCGCGTCGGCTGCTCCCTGGACGACAGCCCGGTCGGTCGGGTGCGCAAGTCGCTCGCCGTCCGCGGCGGCAGGGGTCGCACGGACAGCGGCGGCCACTACCTCTCGGATTGCGCCGGTCCCACTCTCCAGCGGCCATGCGGTGTGACCGTCGGACACCACTCGCAGGGCGATCGAGCCTTCGGTGAGGGTGCCGGTCTTGTCGAAGCAGAGCACATCGACCCGGCCGAGTGCCTCTATGGTCGACGGATTGCGCACCAGTGCGCCACGCTTCGAGAGGCGGCGCGCGGCGGCCAATTCAGCGGCGGTCGCCACGAACGGCAACCCCTCCGGGACGGCCGCGACCGACAGGCTGACGGCCTGCCCCAGCCCTTCGCCGAATGGCCGGCCACGTAGTAGTTGGCTGCCCATCAGCGCTACACCCGCCGCCAGGGACGCGGGTACGATGACTCTGCCCAGCGCGTCGAGTCGCGCCGCGACCCCAGTCGGCGGCGATTCGCCAGCGCTCAGTCGGGACGCGCGACTGCTCTCGGTGTGGGCTCCGGTGGCGACGACAACCGCCGTACCGTTGCCTGCGGCAACGCTCGTGCCCGCGTAGAGCATCGAGCTCCTGTCGGCCATCGCCGGCGCTTGGGTGGCAGGTGCGCCCTTGCCGACCAATTGGGACTCGCCCGTCAGGCTGGACTCGTCCACCTCCAACCCATTGGCTTCGAGGAGTCGGCAGTCCGCAGGTACGACGTCTCCCGCGGCAAGTGTGATCACATCACCTTGGACCAGATCGTTCCCCGTCGCGTCGCGCTCGATGTCGTCGCGCCTGAGCCGGAAGTGGTCCGCAGTGGTGTCCGACAGTTGGCGCAACGAGCGATCGGCGGCGATCCGTTGTGCCCCTCCGATCAAGGCGTTGACGCCGAGTACGGTGCCGATGAGGCCCGCGTCCAGGACGGAGCCGACTGCGGCGGCGACTCCAGCACCGGCTCCGAGCACCGCCGTGAGCGGGTTGTTCAGCTCCCGTATCGCTGCAGTCGTGATCCCGACCTCGGCCACCTCGTGGCCGTCCTCGTCGGTCTTCAGTCGCTGAGTGGCATCGTGCTCGGACAGACCGGCCGGGGACGAGTCGAGCAGGTCCAGCACCGCGTCCGGATCCATCGCGTGCCAGCGGGTACGGTCGGCGGGCAGCGGCGGGGCGTGGCGAGCCAGCGCTACTGCGTTCCAGGTTCCGTCCGCAGCCGCAACCGCGGCGGCGATGTCGACCGCAGTCAGCGCTCTGCCAGTCGCCCCACGTGCTGGTCCCGCGAGGGACAGGAGGACACCTGCGGCCGAACCGGTGACAGCCACCTTTGAGCTGCGCCTGCTAACCCGCCGGGCGGCCGCCACGGCCTCGAGAAGACGCCAAGCCTCCAACAGCCCGGGACCGCAGAGGACGTCGGCCGACCAAGGCGGCGTACTGGACTCGCCTATCAGCCCGATCGCCACGTCGGCTGCAGCCGGCGCCGCGCCGCCTCGGGACGACACGAGCACGACTCCGTGGCCTGCCACCTGCAAAGCTTCGATCGAACCACGAAGGCGGGCCCCCGCTGGCACGGCACCGTCCACCGGTAACCGCTGGCGCAACCGGCTACCGGTGCCGGCGAGGAACACCGACCCGACGCCCCGAGCGGCTGCCACCAAGGCCTCCGCCAGCGGATCCAGCTCAGCCAGCACGCTGACCGCCGCCTGGGGGTGTCCTTGATGGGTCAGGACGAGGACCGCCGCACCTGGCTCGCTTGTCGCGCGGACCTCGCGGACGGCTTGCTGATGGACTTTTTCTGCGTGATCCAGTGAGTTCACCGGCACAACTGCCCAGCCGTCTACACCGGCCGTCGCGGTTCCTGGTCGCTTCAGATCTACCAACTGCTGGGCGTATCGCCGCAGTTCGTCCGTGCTGACGTTGTGGCCATCCACAGGCACGATCTCGTCCAGGACCTGCCGTCCGGTCAGCAGAACCGGCGCATCCAGTACGACGGTGTCGACGCGGTCCAGGCGTCGGAGGAACTGCGGATCCAGTGCTACTGCTCCTCGGTTCGCAGCGGCCCGGCCGACGTGGCTCGCGAAGGCTTCCCGGCCGACCCGGGCGCCCTTCGGGATGCCTGCTGCGAGGAAGCCCTGCGCGCGCGCATGACTGCGGCTGACCATCAGCCCCACGGCATACGCAGCCGCTGACCCGGCCGCTGCAGGGCCCGCGAGCCGTTCCACCGGACCTGCCGGCAGGGGAGCCGGCCTAGGTGCGCGGTCGACAGGTGGCACCCGGTGAGCGCCGGGTCTGCCCAGTTCGGCCTCACGGCGCTCGAAGGCGCGACATCGCGCCCGCGATTCGACGACGCGGGGTGCCCTGAACGCAGCCTCCAGCGCTAGGCCGACCGGCCGCTGCGCGAGCGTCATCGCTGTGGCGCTGGACAGGCCCAGCATCAGGTCAGTGGTCTCGCGCCCAAGCCGCCCCTCCAGGGCTGGCCGGATCCACGCCGCGGAATCAGCCATCGAGAACACCATCGGCACCGCAACGGGGAGCCGCAGAGCATGTGCCATCCGACCGGCGACGGCCAGCCCGGTACCGGCGAGATTCGCCCCGAGCACAAGCCCATGCCGGATTACGGCTGTGTGGTCACCTGGATGATCCGTGCCAGGGAACCGCTGCCCTGCCAGCCCGAGGATGAGCTCGATCTGCTCGATCTCACTCACCAGCGACTCGACGCCGATCTGTTCAGGATCAAAAGTGATCACCACGAAGCCGAGAACGCCGTTGGCCTCGGCCGCCAGCACACCACTCAGCGCAAGCAGTCGCCGCTCGAGTTCACCTGCCGCCGACTCGGTTCCCGGCTGGTCGATGCCGCGGACCTCGATGTGGGCGCGGCCGGCCAGCGAGGAGATCCGCCGCCGCGACCGACCCGGGAACCTGGCGCTACGTCCCCGGGCCGCCTCGGGCGCCGTGGGGCTACTGATCAGCGACGCCGCTGCGCGCGCCGCCGCGAGCACCTGCCGGATAGGCATGCGATCAACGGCCGGGACGTGCTCAGACTGTCCCTTGGTCTCTCGACGTACGTCGGGTCCGGCCGCCATCCCCCTGGTGTGCTCGCTGCGCTATGGCGATGCCTGCGCCGATGGCGATTGCGACCGGCCACTCGATTACCCCTAACACCGCGGCCGTTCCAAGTCCGCCGTAGTAGAGCAGACGATCCCTGGGCGGGAGCAATGAGGTCGCGGCGCCGGCCGCCTGTACCAGCTGACCAGGCTTCGGTATCTGGGGCGCCCGGAACTCGGCGCTCATCAAAGGAAGGTCCACATGTGCCTTACGCCGCTCGTCAGGCGAACCCTCGCCATGTTGAACTGAAGCGGCATCCGGCTGCAGCCCGCTCTCGTCTGCGCCGGTCATGTTTGTCTGCGGAGGCGCTGCGGTCCTCCAAAAATCTCCAGCCCGCGGGCTGGACGTTCTGGGAAGAAAACCTCCAGTCCGCGGGCTGCTGCTGGGAGTAGTGGTCATCGGTACCTCCTCCGAGAAACCTCGTAAGAGTTCGACGCTACGCTCCACAACTGAGCTCCGAAACCCCTTTGTGCATTGAGTTTCGGCAGCTCCCAATAGTTAGACACATGCCGCTCGAGGCCACGATGCGAGCTCAGGCACGGCGCAGGCGCGGCCGGGATGCCGTCGCGGCAGACGTGAATCCGGCATCCCGGCCCCGTGGGCGAGTACTGCTCCCGGACAGCAGGCCTCGCTACGCCTCGCCGGTCAGGACGTCACGGCACACTGCCCGCGGTCCTGCCTCACCGGCCCCTCGGCGTTCGGACGCACGTCGAAGTCGAAGATCCCCGTGGGCAGGTAGAGCGAGCAGCACGCGTTCGGGATGTCGACGATCCCGCTGATCCGTCCCTCGATGGGTGCCGACCCCAGGAGCAGGTAGGCCTGCTCGCCCGAGTAGCCCCACTTCTTGAGGTATTCGACGGCGTTGAGGCAGGCTCGGCGGTAGGCCACCGTCGCGTCGAGGTAGTAGTTCGTGTTCGTGTCGTGGTCGACCGAGATACCGATGAAGGAGATGAACTCCGAGTAACGCGGTTCGACGTTGCCGGGCATGAAGATCGGGTTGGTGCTGACGCCGTACTTCTCCATGCCTCCCTTGATCAGGTCGACGTGGAAGTCGATGAAGCCTCCCATCTCGATCGCGCCGCAGAAGGTGATCTCGCCGTCGCCCTGGCTGAAGTGCAGGTCTCCTCCTGAGAGCTTGGCGTCC
>JAWWOY010000118.1:0-5195 GCA_033851195.1 Kribbellaceae bacterium
GGGGTAGAACACCTCCAGCGTCTCAGCCGCGTCACCGGTGATGATCAGAACTTTGGGCATGGTGTGACTCCTTCCAGAAGGCTCCACCGCCACCCTCCGCCCCTCACCAGGGAGGGTCAAGACCCGCAGGTGCTCCTGTCCCAGTCACCGTCTCGGAGTGGCGAGCGAGCTCACCACACCTACCGCGATTGTGCTCACAGGACCGTGATCACGATCTTGCCGCGGGACAGTTGGACGGTGATCGTCCAGACGGTCCCCGGCGCGCCATGGACCAAGACGGTGTCGCCCTCTCCGACTCCGATCTCCTCCAACGCGAGGTGCGCCGTCTGAGCACCTGCGCTGAACCGCCCACGACCTCCCACGGCATATTCGCAGACTTGGCAGTGACCTGATCCGACCCCCGTCTAGGTAAAGCCGTTGCTGGTGGTGTGCTTCGTGAGCTGACGCCGCCTCGTACAGGCGTTGGCGACCCGTACCGGCGTTGCGAGGAGTGCGTCGCCCTGTCCGCTTCGGTGGGGTCCCGTCAAATCCCGTACCGGCGCGGCGACCGGCCCAGCAGTTCCCGTACCAGCGCGCCGACCTGGGAAGACTGACCTGGGCGGTTGGGTCCTATCGCGACCCTCAGTAGCCGACAGAGATGACACTGCTGATAACCCGGCTCCAGTCGTAGCGAGCACTTTCGCGCGGGCCTACTGTCAGGACGACAGCACCCTCCAGGGAAGGAAGATCATGGTCTCCGTCGGACTCGTGGTGAAGTTGGTCGCCAAACCGGACACCCGCGACGAGGTGGCCGAGTTCCTCACCGGCGCGCTCGCCCTCGCGAATGAGGAGCCGGGCACCGAGGTCTGGATAGCGCTGCGGACCGACGAGTCCACCTTCTGGATCGTCGACGCCTTCCCCGGTGAGACCGAGCGGCAAGCCCATCTGAACGGGTCGATCGCCGCCGCCCTGATGAAGAACGCCGACCGCCTGCTCAGCGTGCCGCCGGAGATCAACCCTGCCGACGTCCTCGCCAGCAAGTAACTCCTCCGGCCGGCGCCCACCGGTACGTCGGCGGGCACGGCAGGATCACTCTGCCCCGGTGATCGGAACAGTAGGCCGGATCTCCACCGGGGAATCCGGTACGACGGTCACGTCGATCAGGTCGTCGCCAAATCGGACCCGGGTGCTGGCAGGCTCCGACGACGTGATCCGGGCGCTCTCCAGACGGCCTTCGCGCCAGGTGACATCGACGATGAAGCCGCCACGTGCTCGGAGGCCGTGAACGGTGCCCTCGGTCCAGGAAGTGGGAAGGGCCGGTAGCAGCTCGATCTCCTCGTTGGTGGATTGGACGAGCATCTCGGCGACTCCGGCCGATCCGCCTGCGTTGCCGTCGAACGAGTAGATGTTCTGCTCGGCTCCCGCGATCCCACCGGCGGAGTAGGACAGCAAGTTGTGCTCGCTGGCATCGCCGATCAGGTTCCGCAGGTGCTGGAGCGCGAGATCACCGTTCAGCAACCGGGCGTAGTACACAATGAAGTTGGCCTCGACCCACTCAGTCTGCTCCCAACCTTCAGCGCTCTGCCGGCGCTGGATGGTGACCTCGGCCGCCCTGGCCAGGTCGGGGGTGTCTCGCGGAGTGATCTGGCGCTCCGGGTAGAGCGCGATCAAGTGGGTGGTGTGGCGGTGGCTGGGAACGGCCTCGTCGAAGTCGACCAGCCACTCCTGCAACTGGCCGTGCTTGCCGATCTGGAACGGCGTCAGCTTCTCCCGCGCCTGCTGGAGTTGCTGCCGGAACTCCTTGTCGATGCCGAGCAGTTCGGAGGCTTCGACGCAGATCCTGAAGAGGGCTTCGATGAGCACCCGGTCGCACGTGGCGCCCATCGAGATCGAGCACTCCTCGCCGTCGGGTGCGCGGTACCAGTTCTCGGGGGAGTCGGACGGACCACCGACCAGCCAGCCGTTGGTTGGCTCCTCGACCAGATAGGACAGGAAGAAGCGGGCCGCGTCCCGCAGCACCGGATACGCCTCCTCCGCGAGAAACCCGAGGTTGCGGTTGTATTCGAAGTGTTCCCAGAGCTGTAGCGAGATCCAGATCCCGCTGGTCGCATGCAGTCCCCAGCCGAGTCCCGTGCCAGGAGCGGTGTACCCCCAGGCGTTGGTGACGGTGTGAGAGACCCAGCCGGGTGCGCCGTACATCTCAGCCGCTGTTCGCCGGCCGCTTTCGCGCAAGCCGTTGATCAAGCGGAACAGCGGGTACTGGCACTCGGCGAGGCCGGTGATCTCCGCGGCCCAGTAGTTCTGCTGGGTGTTGATGTCGAGGTGGAAGTCGTTGCTCCAGGGCGCACTGCTGGCCCGGCCGTCGTTCCAGAGTCCCTGCAGGGCAAGGGGAAGCGGCGAATCCTCGCGGGACCCTGCGATCGTCAGGTAGCGGCCGTACTGAAAGTACAAGGCCAGCAGTTCGGGATCCTCCCCGCCGTTGGCCAGCAGCGCCCGGCGCTCGTCGGTCGGCAATACGCGCACCGAGTCGTCACTTCTGCCGAGGTCGAGCTGGACCCGATTGATCATCGGCACGTAATCCTCGGCGTGGCGCAGCAGCAACCCGTCGTAGCTGAGCGAATTAGCGGCGTACTCGGTGCTGACACTCGGCCGTACCGCAGGAGTCTCGCCGTTCCAGCTGGTCCCGGCCGCTATCAGCACGGTGGCAGTGGTCGCGTTCTCGACCACCAGGTGGTCGGCGCCCGCTCGGATGTTGCCGTCTTCCGAGACGGCTCGGGCGCGGACGTCGAAAGCGGTCCCTTGCCGGCCGTTGCTGTGCAACTCCTCGAAGGCATGGCCCTGGAGGATCACCGTGTGTCCGTCGGTCGAGGTCTCGGCAGGGACCACGCCATCGCTGAAGGAGACCTTGAAGCTCAGGGCACCGGGAGTGCTGCTCACCAGCCGGACGACGATCAGGTCGTCGGTGTGCGAGGCGAACACCTCCCGGGTGAAGGTGGTCCCGTTGCGGCGGAACTCGGTCCGCACCATCGCCAACTCGAGATCGAGAGAGCGGGTGTAGTCGGTCGTCTCACCCTCGGCACTGAACTCGATCTGCAGTTCGGGCAGCGGCAGATTGGTACCGAACGACGTCGGCCGACCGAGCAGATGTTCGCCGGCCAGCTTCTGCGCCTCGGCGTACCGGCCGGCCAAGAGGAGCTCACGGACGCGCGGCAGGAACTGCAGTGCCGTCGGGCTCACGTCAGAGGTCGCCGGTGCGCCGGACCAGGCCGTCGACTCGGACAACTGGATCCGCTCGAGCTGATCGCCGGAGTACACCATGCCGCCCAACCGCCCGTTGCCGATCGGCAACGCCTCGAACCACCGTGTCGCCGGACGGGAGAACCACAGTCTGCCGGCGTCGACGGTCGTCCGGGCGGTCGGCTGAATCACCTGGTGGCTGAGCATGGCTCCTCGTTCTCGAGCGGTTGTCGAAGCAGTTGGTCGAAGCAGTTGCTCGCGGCCCGCCCAAGTGTCGCTCAGGATCGGGGCGCCTGTTCAGGTCGGCCAGACTGCGGTCAGCCCGCCGTCCACGGTCAGCGCATGCCCGGTCACGTAGCGGGCCGAATCGGAGAGCAGAAAGATGACGACGTCGGCGACATCGGCCGGCTGACCGACGCGGCCGAGCGGGATGGTCGGAGCCGAGCGCTCGAGCCCAGCCGGACCGCCCGAGTTCACCGGGTCGAGAGACTGCGGTGACTCGATCACACCCGGCAACACTGCATTGATCCGGACACCGCGGGGCCCCAACTCCAGCGCCGCGCTCCGGATGAACCCGATCAGGCCGGCCTTGGCGGACGAGTAGGGCGTATGCCCTGACCACCCGAGTGCTGCCCCCGCGATGCTGGACACCACGACCAGCGATCCGTCCGCGGGAAGCGCCGGAGCAGCGGCCCGGACCGTGCGCATGACACCGGTCAGATCGATGTCGAGAATGCGGTGCCAGTCCTCGTCACGGAGTACATCGAGTGGCGCCAACTTCAGGACGCCGGCGTTGGCGACGACAGCATCCAAACGACCGAACGCAGCCACCGTGGCGTGCACGGCCGCGGACATCTCGTCGGTGTCGCGTACGTCGGCTTGCACGGCGATCGCGCTGCCGCCGGCGGCGGTGATCTCGGCCACCACTGCCTCGGCATCGTAAGGATCACCTTCGAAGGTGCCGACCGCGACCGCATAGCCGGCCGAGGCAGCGCGAATCGCAGTTGCCCGGCCGATGCCGCTGGCCGCGCCCGTCACGAGCAGTCCGCGGTCCTTCACAGCATCACGTGCCCGCTGTTCGGGCCGAGAGTCTGCCCGGTGTAAAGGTTGCCGCCGGGTTCGCTGGCGAGCAGCACCGCGGTGGGAGCGACTTCGAAGGGCTCGCCGGATCGCTTCAACGGCAACTCAGCCATCAGGGACCGCGTCCACTCGTCGGACAGGGTGCCGCCGAGCGGGGTGTTGATCGGTCCCGGTGCGATGCAGTTGGCGGTGATCCCGGTGCCGCCCACCTCGCGCGCCAGCGAACGCGTGAAGCCGATGACCCCGGCCTTGGCGGCAGCGTAGTGGGCCAGCCCGGCCCCGCCCCGTTGACCGACCTGCGACGCGATGTTGATGATGCGGCCGAAGCCGGCCTCGAGCATCGGGGGCAGGGCCGCGCGCGAGCACAGGAAGATACTCCGCAGGTTGACCGAGATCATCTCGTCGAACATCGATGTCGGCATGTCCTTGACGTGCGCCTCGGTCAGGATGCCCGCGTTGTTCACCACGACATCTACAGTTCCCAGTGCGTCGCGGGCTTCGCCGAACATCCTCTCGACGTCCTGCTCGCTGGACACGTCGGCTTGCAGTGCTATCACGTCGCCGACGAACTCAGCACACAGTTTCCGCACCGTGTCCAGCCCCGTTCCCGCGGTGCGGTCGACGAGAACCAGCCGCGCCCCGGCTTCGGCGTACGCCAAGGCGATGGCGGCTCCGATACCGCTCGCGGCTCCCGTCACCAGAGCGGTTCGCCCGGCCAGGGATGCGATCGGCACGCCGGTGGTCCTGGTGGGTTCTGTAGCGGTCATCGGGTCACCTTGCCGAAGATCCGGGCAGCGTTGCCGCCGAGAATGAGTTCGCGCTCCGCCTCGCTGAAATGCGCCAGGTCGACCCGCAGGCGTTCGTACTTCGTCGTGAACAGCGGTGCGGCGGTGGCGAAC
>JAWWOY010000137.1:0-11518 GCA_033851195.1 Kribbellaceae bacterium
CCGCGACTTGGGGCTGGGTGGGTTGACGATCCCGGCGATGTGCCCGGAGTTGGACAGCACGAACCGCGCCACGCCCTTCGGCAGCAGCGCCCCCTTGTACGACGAGCGCCACGGCGCGATGTGGTCCTGCTCCGCCGCCAGGACGTACACGTCCTGGGCGACCGTGCCGAGGTCGAGCAACTGCCCGGCCAACTCCATCTCGCCCTTGGCGAGCTGGTTCTCCAGGTAGCAGCTGCGCAGGTAGAACGCATGCATCCCGGCCGGCATACGGGTGGAGTCGGCGTTCCAGGTCAGGAGGTCGAACGCGGGCGGGTCGTTGCCGAGCATCCAGTTGTTGACCACGTAGCCCCAGATCAGGTCGTTGCCGCGCAGCAGGTCGAAGGTGGCGCGCATGCTCTCACCGGCAAGAAACCCGGTGCGGGCCATCTTTTTCTCCAGCCGGGTGATGGTCGCCTCGTCCGTGAACACCCCCAGCGCGCCGGGCTCGCTGAAGTCGACCAGCGTGTTCAGGAACGTCGCAGAGTTGATCTGATCATTCCCGGTCGCGTCGAGGTAGGCCAACAGCGCCATCGCCAGGGTGCCGCCCAGGCACAGCCCGAGCAGGTTCACCCTTTCCGCTCCCGTGATCTCGGTGATCACGTCCAGCGCCGCGCGCGGGCCGGAGAGCAGGTAGTCGTCAAGCCGCACGTCGCGCATGCTCGCGTCCGGGTTGCGGTAGGAGATCGTGAACACGGTGTGCCCGTGCTGCACAGCCCACTCAACCAGGCTTCGCCCGGGAGCGAGGTCCATGATGTAGTACTTGTTGATCCACGGTGGACTGAACAGCAGCGGGATCTCGTGCACCTCATCGGTCTGCGGGACGTACTGGATCAACTCCATCAGGTCGTTGCGGAACACGACCTTCCCAGGTGTCACCGCCAGGTCGCGCCCGACCTCGAAGACGCCAGGCATCATCTGGCGCGGCTGCCCCTTGTTCGTGGCGAGGTCGTTGAGGAAGTTGCGCAGCCCTCTCGCCAACGACAGGCCGCCGGTCTCATATGCCCGTTTGACCACCGCAGGGTTCGCGAGCGGCAGGTTGGTCGGCGCCAGCCCGTCGAGCACGGACTGCACCGCGAACTCGGCCTTCAGTCGGGCCTGCTCGTCCACCTGTGCCTCGGCCACCAGCTCAAGGGCCAGCCGTTCGGTCAGTTCGAAGCTCTGCCGCAGCCACCAGAACCATGGGCTCTCCCGCCACGTCGGATCGGCGAACCGCTTGTCCCGCCGCTCCGGCACCGGCCCATCGACCGGCATACCGGTCAACCGCATTTCGGTAGCGAGGCCGGCGCGCAGCAAGTCGGTGCTGTAGCGGGTCCATGCGGTCGCCAGCTGCACCGGGTGACGGGCCAGCCCCATGCCGGTCTGCATCAGCGCGGGCCCGAACGAGGCCATGTCGACCTCGCCGAGCAAACCACCTCCGGCGACGGCCATCTCCTCCGCGACTCCGGCCTCCACACTGCGGCGAAGCACGTCCGCAAACGCCTGCGACGCCCAGGGGTTGGAAAAGCCGCCGTCAGTCACCATCGACGATCACCCGCCAGCTGGTCGTGAATTGACTAGGACCAGACGCAGCAAGCCTACGGCCGTCCTCCCTGGCCGAGCAACCGTTCTGCTGCCGCCCCACGTTGACAGTGCGCGTCATCGCCCGATTCGGTCCGCGGTTGTTCGACCCGCGCCAGGGGTTACCGGCGCTCGTCTGAAAGGTCGGCTGGGGCGCACATGCTGCGGTAGACCGCGACCAAGGCGCGCTTCTGCTCCTCCGACAGTCGCCGATCGCCGCGGATCGCCGCCTCCACGGTCGGCACCTCGCCATCCTCGCCGTCGGTCTCGTCGTCCTGCAGGAGGCCGGCCCGCACCAGCAGCGTCTCCGCCGACAGGTCAAGAGCATCGGCGATCGCCTTCAGCACACGCACCGACGGTTGGTGCAATCCGCGCTCGATCTGGCTCAGGTAGGGGTTTGAGACTTTGGTGAGCTCGGCCATCTCCCGCAGCGTCAGGTCGGCCAGCTGGCGCTGGCTGCGGATATAGGCGCCCAATGCCCCTAGCTGCGCGCTCCATACATCCGTCACGGCCACCGCCCGTCAGTGTCTGTCGAGATCATGCACGCGCCAGGATAGCCAGCCCAATCCCGAGAAGGGCGGCTCGGCTCCAGCCGGACAACCCCTCCCGCACACGCAAGACCTTCTGGCAGCCTAATTGGCAGTCTTCTCGGCCGGCCCTGTCACCGGTGTCGCGGCCTGGAGCACGTCGTGCGCGAACTGTCGCTGCACCGCCAGCAACTGCCCGACGAAGTCGAACGCGCTGTCGACCAGCTCCGCCGGCTGAGGCAGCTGCGCGCCCTTGGTCACGGTCTGTGTGTCTGTGTCTGTCATGGTTGTTCGCCTCCTGAATAGTGTGGTTCCGATCTGCTTACTATATATAGCGCCTGCTTCCTGCGTCAAGCGGCGAACGTTCACGTCGCCGAGATCGACCCAAAGGACGGCGAGTTCCATACCGTTGGGAGAGCCGCGGGTCGATCTTGTTCGGCTGCGGTCCGGCCGGCGGAAGGGCGCGGCCCGGTCGTACTCTCCTCGAGGGCTTCACGAGGGAGTAGTGGCCCGCCCGGTCGGTCCGGCAGGTGATTTCACCTCGGGACCGTGGAGAATGTCGCCACTGGCGGCGCCTGCCCGACCACGATGGCTGCCGCGCCGTCGCCGAAGATCATGCGTGACGGGGACACCGTCCAGAGCTTGTCGGAGAACTTCTCCGCGCAGACCACGAGGACGGGCCGCTGCACCTCATGGAGCATGCGGGTGGCCTCGGACGGGCCGTACGGGAAGGAGGCCGGGACAGGTCCCAACCCGCGGGCCGACGCAGCGTTCACATGTCGAGGCCGCCGTTGACGGCCCAAATCTGTCCTGTGATGTAGGACGAGGCGTCGGCGGCGAGGAAGTGGACGACGCGCGCAACTTCCTCCGCCCGGCCAAGTCGGGCGAACGGGATGGTTGACCTGATGCGATCGAGGACCTTTTCGGGAACGGCCTCGAGCATCTCCGTCGCGATGAACCCCGGAGTCACGGCATTGACGGTGACTCCGACTCCGGTCTCGCTGAGCTTGCCGGCCCTGCCAAGGTGAAAGGCGGCTTCTTTGGCCAAGGTCTTGGTGAGGCCGAACAGCGCAGACTTGGATGCGGCATAGTTCGCCTGACCGATCGCGCCAGTCTCACCGATCACCGAAGACACCATCACGATGCGCCCGCTTCCGCGCTCGATCATGTGACTTAGAGCCGCCTGGGAGAGGAAGAAGGCACCCGAAAGATTCACATCGATGACCTTGTGCCAGTCGTCGTCGGTCATCTTGGCCACGGTCTTGTCAATGGTGATGCCGGCATTGTTGACGAGAATGTCGAGACGCCCGTGCTCCTCGAGTGTCTCAGCGACAACCCGACGGCAGTCGTCACCGTTGCCGATATTGCCGCTATGCAGGCTGAAGTGGTTGTCGGGAAAATCAGTCTGGAATTCCTTTTGAAACAGCTCCGCCCGGTGCTGGCCGGTGCCGTAGCCGGCCGCGATGCTCGCGCCCTGAGAAGCCAGGCTGCGAACGATGGCGGCGCCTATCCCCCGCGTGCCGCCCGTGACCAAAGCACAGCGTCCCTTCAGCTTGCTCCCCGTCACCGCGGTAGGTGTCTGATCCGGAATGGAGGTCGTTCCTGACTCTGGACTACTGATCACGATGGTCTCCCATCTCTTCGAAGGGGCCGAGTTCCCGGGAACTTCATCACGGTGCGGGTCCTCGGATCAGTGCCTACCCCCACCGCGCTTGCTTGCGCTGCCTATGGCACGCCGACCGACGGTCGACCACCGCCAGTCAGGCCTCCACGCGGACAAGCAGGGCGTCACCCTGTCCGCCGCCGCCGCAGAGCCCGGCGGCGCCCAACCCGCCACCGCGGCGCTTGAGCTCGAGGGCCAGGTGCAGGACGAGGCGGGCGCCGGACATGCCGACCGGGTGGCCCATCGAGATCGCTCCGCCGTTGACGTTGACGTTCTCCGGTGTGAGGCCCAGGTCGCGCATCGACTGGATCGCCACCGACGCGAACGCCTCGTTGATCTCGAACAGGTCCACGTCGCCGGGGGTCAGTCCCGCACGCTTGAGCGCCTTGGCGATCGCGTTGGAGGGCTGGGAGTGCAGCGACGGGTCGGGACCGGCGACCACGCCGTGCGTGCCGACCTCGGCGAGCACCGGCGCGCCGAGCTCCTCGGCCTTGGCCCGGCTCATCACCACCACCGCGGCGCCGGCGTCGGAGATCTGCGACGCCGAGCCGGCGGTCACCGTACCGTCCGGGGCGAACGCCGGGCGCAGCTTTGCCAGCGTCTCCACGGTCGTGTCGGCGCGAACGCCCTCGTCGACGGAGACCACGATCGGGTCGCCGCGGCGCTGGGGCACCTCGACGTTGACGATCTCGTCGTCGAACAGGCCGTTCTTCGCGGCCTCGGTGGCGCGTTGGTGTGACTGGGCAGAATAGGCGTCCTGATCCTCCCGCGTGATCCCCAGCTTCGCGTTGTACTTGTCGGTGGCCGCGCCCATGCCCATCAAGTCGAATGCGCAGAACAGGGCGTCATGCGCGGTCGAGTCGACGATCTTGCTGTCGCCGTACCGGAAGCCCTGCCGGGCGCCGGGGAGCAGGTAAGGCCCGTGGGTCATTGACTCCATGCCGCCGGCCACGACGATGTCGAACTCGCCGTAGCCAATCAGCTGGTCGGCCAACGCGATGGCGTCCAGACCGGACAGGCACACCTTGTTGACCGTCAGCGCCGGAACGCCCATCGGGATACCACCCTTGACCGCCGCCTGCCGGGCGGTGATCTGGCCGGTCCCCGCCTGGATGACGTGACCCATGATCACGTAGTCGACCTGGTCGCCACTGATACCGGACTTCTCCAGGGCCGCCTTGATCGCCAGTCCGCCGAGGTCCACGGCCTGGAAGTCCTTGAGGGCTCCGGACAACTTGCCTATCGGCGTCCGCGCACCGCCGACGATAACCGATCCTGGCACTGCAACCTCCCTGTTGGTTGGCGGGATCTGCACCTTCCGCGCCAGCGGGTGTACTGCCGGCGGTCAGCGCAGGTCGAAGACGATGCGGGCCCTGACCTGGCCCTTCTCGACCTCTTCGAAACACTCATTGACCTCGTCGAGCCGACGGGTCTCGCGGATCACCCGGGTCCGGCCTTGGGCATGGATCGCATAGACCTCGGCGAGGTCCTTGCGGGTTCCCACGATGGACCCGAGGATGGTGATGCCGTTCAGGACGGTCTCGAAGATCGGCAGGCTGACGCGGTTGTCCGCGGGCAGGGCGACGAACACCAGCGTGCCGCCGCGGCGGAGCGACCCGAAGGCCTGCTCGAAGGCCTTCGGAGCGACCGCCACGGAGATGGCCGCGTGCGCGCCCCCGAGGTCTTGGATGGCCTGCACCGGGTCCTCGGTCAAGGCGTTCACGACATGGTCGGCGCCGAGCTCCTTCGCGAGCTCCAGCTTCTCGTCGCTGATGTCGACCGCAACCACTGTGGCGCCGCTTATCTTCGCGTACTGCAGCGCGAGATGGCCGAGTCCGCCGATGCCGAACACCGCCACGAGCCACCCGGGGCGTGCCCCGGAGAGCTTCACCGCCTTGTATGTCGTCACTCCGGCGCACGTCAGCACTGACGCGTCGAGGGGGTCCACCGCGTCCGGCACCCGCGCAATGTACGCCGCGTTCGCCGTGGCGTATTCGGCGTAAGAGCCGTCGATGCCGTAGCCGGTGTTGACCTGTTTCTCACACAGCGTCTCCCACCCGTCAATGCAGTAGTCGCAGACGCCGCACGCCTCGCCGAGCCACGGCATGGCGACCCGGTCGCCCACCTGCGGCGTGGTGACGCCCGGCCCGACCTGTTCGACGATCCCGACACCTTCATGACCGGGGATGAACGGAGGATTCGGCTTGACCGGCCAGTCGCCGTGGGCCGCGTGGATGTCGGTGTGGCACAGGCCCGCGGTCTCGACCTTGACCAGGACCTCGCCCGGGCCGGGTTCGGGCTTCGGAACATCCTCGAGACTGAGGGGCTTGGTGAAGTCGCGGACGATGGCTGCCTTCATGGGTGATCTCCTTGCTTCCAGGTGCTGACCAGGGACCGGCCGATCACGCGCGAACCGTCCCTGCGCACAGTCGGACGGGACCGACGTTTGTCACAGCTGCATGCACACGGACTTGATCTGGGTGTACAGATTGAGGACCTCGTGGCCCATTTCGCGGCCCCACCCGGACTGCTTGTAGCCGCCGAAGGGCAGTGCGGCGTCGAAGATGTTGTAGCAGTTGACCCATACGGTGCCGGCGTGCATCTGGGCGGCCATGCGGTGTGCCTTGCTCAGATCCTTGGTCCAAATCCCGGAGCCCAGACCGTAAATCGTGTCGTTGGCCGCGGGTAGCACGTCCTTCTCGCGGGTGAACGGGTGAACGGTGACGACGGGCCCGAAGATCTCCTCGCGTACCACCTTCATGTCGGGTGTGGTGTCGACCAGCACGGTCGGTTCGATGAAGTAGCCAGGGCCGTCGATCTTCTTGCCGCCGGTCAGCGCGCGAGCGCCCTCGGCGTATCCGGATTCTAGGTAACCGCACACCCGGTCCAGCTGCTCCTCGGCGACCAGCGGGCCCATTTCGGTGGCCGGATCCATGCCCGGTCCGACCTTCATCCGCCTGGCCGTTTCGGCCACTCCCTCGGTCACCTTGGGGAAGACGCTTTCCTCGACAAACAAGCGCGACCCGGCCGAGCAGACCTGGCCATGGTTGAAGAAGATCGCGCTGGCGGCACCGGGAATCGCCAGCTCCATGTCGGCGTCGGCGAACACCACGTTCGGTGATTTGCCGCCCAGTTCCAGCGTGACCTTCTTCAGGTTGCCCTTGGCCGCGTCGATGATGCGTTTTCCGACCGCGGTAGAGCCGGTGAAGGCGATCTTGTCCACGTCCGGGTGAGAGGCCAGGGCATCTCCAGCGATCGGCCCGGGTCCCGGAACGACGTTGACCACACCTTTGGGGAAACCGGCCTCGATGATCAACTCGCCCAGGCGCAGCGCCGTCAACGGAGTGTGCTCGGCCGGCTTGAATACGACCGTGTTGCCCCCGGCGAGGGCAGGACCGAGCTTCCAGGCGGCCATCAGCAGCGGGAAGTTCCACGGGACGATCTGCCCTACGACTCCCAGCGGTTCCCGCAGCGTGTACGCGTGGTACATCGCGCCGGGGGT
Source organism: Kribbellaceae bacterium (assembly GCA_033851195.1). Lineage (GTDB taxonomy): Bacteria > Actinomycetota > Actinomycetes > Propionibacteriales > Kribbellaceae > Kribbella. The sequence continues at coordinate 7,289 of JAWWOY010000137.1, forward strand.
GTACGGCACCGACAGGGGGATGGTGTTGCCCTCCAGCTTGTTGGCCCACCCGGCCATGTACTGGAACAGTTCTGCGGCCAACGGCACATCGACCACGCGGGTGACGCTGAGCGGCTTGCCGTTGTCGAGGGTTTCGAGTTCGGCGAGCTCCTCCAGGTGCTCGAAGATCAGATCGCCGAGCTTCCAGATGAGCCGCCCCCGCTCGGAGGCTGTCATGGTCGGCCAGGGCCCATTCTCGAACGCCCGCCGCGCAGCCGTGACCGCGCGGTCGATGTCGACCTCGTCGGCCTGAGCGCACTCGGCCAGTAGCTCGCCGGTGGCCGGGTTGTGGGTCTGGAAGGTCTGCTCGGACTTGGCCTTCACCCACTCGCCGTCGATGAGCAGCTGCCACCGACGGGCGGTGAATTCCTTGACCCGCGGCTCAACGGGAAACTGAACTGTGGCGGTCATGGATCCTCCAGATCGATGCGGTGTCGCACCTGCGGTCGTACTGGGCGATGCGGCTTGCTAGCTGACGCAGGCCCGAAGAACTGGGGCGCGATGAGTCGGTCGAGGACGATCCGTCTCGGAACGGTCGTCGCGGGTGTCGGCGACGGAGCCGATAATTGTGTTGCCGTTCAGCACCTCGTAGCCCTGGCAAACGGCTTTGCTTGCGACCAGGGGCAGCTGGCTGTCTGTGCTGGGTATTGCCGGATGTGACCCGGCGCATCCCTCAGGATGCCGCGCCTGTGGCGCCCGGGAAAGGGCGGATCGGAGCACGACTAATCACAATTGCCGATAACACGCTGGGTTCGCGCCCAGCCCTTCGCTTAGCCCGCTGCCTCGCCTCGCGGTTCCAGCCAGCCGAGCCGTCGTGACAGCGCGCGGGCGCATCGGACGAGGGCGCGGACGTGCTCGGAGGAGTCACCGACCCGCCACAGCACCGACCACGGATAGCGCGAGGGGGGAGCCACCAAAGGCTTCCACACGATCCCCGCCGACGGCGACACGCATGAGGACGGTGCACAGAGTACGCAGCGCTGCCCCAACACCAGGTCAAGCGACGCCCGAATACTCTCGACGGTCCCCCGGTAGGGCGTCGGGACGAAGCCCACCGAGCGGCACAGCTCGATCACGAACTGGTTGAACTCCGGGGCCCGCTCCTCCTCGGCGAGCAGAAGCGGTTCCGAGGCCAGCGTGGCGACCGGGACGCCGGGCAGCGCCGCGAAGGGGTGCTCGTCGGGGACAAGCACCCCGAGCGGGTCCAAGCGGACCAACTCGGAGGCAACCGTCGGCGGGGCCAGCGAAGCCCGCCCGAGCCCCACGTCCAGCCGCCCGTCAACGAGTCGCTGGAACTGCTCGGGCACACCTGCCTCGATCTGGTGGATCTCCAGATCGGGGAACCGCTGTTGGATCTCCTGCAGGATCAGCGGCATCGAGTCGTAACTGGCGTCGACGATCCCCACCCGCAGAGTGGGTGTCGAACGCGCGGCCCGTTGCGCGGCCACCGCCGCCCGATCGACGTGGGCAAGGATCTGCCGTGCCTCGATCAGAAAGGCGGCGCCGGCCGCGCTCAGCTGCACATGGTGGGTCGTACGCTCGATCAGCAGCACCCCCAGTTCCCGCTCCAGACGTTGCAACTGCTGGCTCAGCGCGGACTGGACGATGTGCTCGCGTGCCGCCGCCCGGCCGAAGTGCAGTTCCTCGGCGAGGGTGACGAAATAGCGCAACTGCCGAAGCTCCAATGCGCTACACCCCCTGCCAGGTCGTGGCCGTGGAGTCAGTCCGCTCCTATCAGTTTGGTGGTCGCAAGCGGCACAGTCCAGCGCCCCGAAGCGGTCGGAACGACGGTCCCGCTCATCATCGCGGGTGATGAACGCGGCGCGTGTTGGCCGTTTCGCGCGCACCCCGGCGAGAGTTGACTAGGCAGGGCCGCACCTGGCCATGGACAGCCATGGACACCGCAAGAAGGGGGCCTTGATGCCACCAGCAATCCACCGCGGGGACGACACAGACGGCCTGCGCCGCTGCGCTCACGTCGCCGCCGCCCCCTACGCCGAGCCACTCTCCACCGGATGTCCACAGTGCCGGGAGCACGGGGAAGGCTGGGACGAGCTGTGGGTGTGCCTGTCCTGCGGCTGGGTGGCATGCTCGGACAGCTCACCGAACCAACACGCCAAGGCCCACTACGAAGAAACCGACCACCCCGTCGCCGGCCTACTGCAAGGCGACGCACGCCCGCGTTGGTGCTATGTCCACGAACGCGCAGTCTGACCTGGATCCGCGTAGCGCTTGTTGCCATGCCCTGCGGTCGGGTTGTTCTCGTGAGGTGCAGGCGGCCGTTGGTCGGGGCGATCGGCAGGGGCCGGCGAATCAGTCAGGTGCCGTCGGGATTTGGATGAGCTAACGTCGGGTTAGGTCCTCTCCGCAGGAGTGAGCGATGACAGACGACGCCAAGCTCGTACAGAACGCAGACGAACTCGAGCGGGTTCTGAAGGATCTCCAGCGGATTGAGCGGTTCGAGCCGCCGGCCGAGTTCGCCGCGCAGGCACGCGTGCGTGACCTGGCGGTGTACGAGGCAGCCATGCGCGATCCGGAGGGGTATTGGGCCGACCAGGCTCGAGGGCTCCACTGGGACAAGCCGTTCAGCACGGTGCTGGATGACTCCAACCCACCGTTCTTCAAGTGGTTCACCGACGGTGAGCTGAACGTCTCCTATAACTGTGTGGACCGCCACGTGGAGGCAGGCAACGGTGACCGGGTGGCTTACCACTGGCGCGGGGAAGAGGGCGAAGAGCGCGACATCACCTACGCCGACCTGCACCGCGACGTGCAACGCCTCGCCAACGGGCTGAAGGACCTGGGGGTGCGGAAGGGGGACGTCGTCGGGATCTTCCTGCCGATGATTCCCGAGGTGGTGGTCGCGTTGCTCGCCTGCGCGCGGATCGGCGCCCCGCACAATGTCGTCTTCGGCGGCTTCTCGCCCGAGTCAGTCCGGGAGCGGATGGAGGTCTCGCACGCGAAGGCCCTGATCACCGTCGACGGCGCCCGGCGCAAGGGCAAGACGGCGCCGATCAAGCCAGCGGTGGACAAGGTGATGTCCGACCTGCCGGGGCTGACGACGATCGTCGTGGTGCGGCACACCGGCACGGACTGCGAGATGCGGGACGGCCGCGACGTCTTCTATGACGAGGTGCTGGCCAAGAGCGACCCGGAGTGCACACCCGAGCCGATGCCGGCCGAGCATCCGCTGTTCATCCTTTACTCCTCCGGCTCGACGGCGAAGCCGAAGGGCATCGTTCACACCACCGGCGGCTACCTGACCGGCGTCGCCGCCACCCACCGTGACGTATTCGACCTGAGGCCGGAGTCGGACGTCTTCTGGTGCTCAGCCGACGTCGGCTGGGTCACGGGGCACTCCTACATCGTCTACGGCCCGCTGGCGAACGGCTGCACGAGCGTGATGTTCGAGGGGGCGCCGGACTACCCGGCCAAGGACATCTGGTGGGAGATCATCGAACGTTACGGCGTCACGACCTTCTACACCGCTCCTACGGCCATTCGCGCCTGCATGAAGTGGGGGGTCGAGTACCCGAACGGGCACGACCTGTCCTCGCTGCGCCTGCTCGGCACCGTCGGCGAGCCGATCAACCCCAAGGCTTGGCTCTGGTACCACAAGGTGATCGGCCGGGAGCGCTGTCCCATCGTCGACACCTGGTGGCAGACGGAGACCGGTCAGATCATGATCTCGCCACTTCCCGGGGTGATCGCCACCAAGCCGGGCTCCGCCACCCTCCCCCTGCCGGGCATCTCGGCGGCGCTGGTGGATCAGGACGGCAGCGAGATGACCGAGGGAACGGGACTACTGGTGATCACCCGCCCGTGGCCGGCCATGCTGCGCACCCTGTACGGCGACGACGAGCGCTACGTGTCGACGTACTTCGACCAGTTCGGCCCGGGCACCTACCTGGTGGGCGACGCCGCCCGCCGCGACGGCGACGGGTACTTCTGGATCATCGGGCGGACCGATGACGTCATCAACGTCTCCGGGCACCGGCTGTCCACGGCAGAGGTCGAGTCCGCGATCGTCGCGCACGAGAAGGTCGCCGAGGCCGCCTGCGTCGCCGAGCCGGACGAGCTGACCGGTCAGGCGATCGTCGCCTACATCACCCTCAACGGCGACCTGCAAGGGGACGACAAGATGGCGGCGGAGATCCGTACGCACGTCGGGGTGCGGATCGGCAAGTTGGC
>JAWWOY010000197.1:0-3076 GCA_033851195.1 Kribbellaceae bacterium
ACGAACACGTGATAGTCCATCGACAGCCCGAACAGCACCACGAAGAGGAACAGCGGCAGCCAGGACACCACGGCTCCGTTCGACCGGAAGTCGAGCAGCCCCTCGGCCCACGTGTTCTGGAACACCGCCGTCACCACTCCGTACGCCGCTCCGGCGCTGAGCAGGTTCAGCCCGATCGCCGTGACGGCAACCACCACCGACCGGAACGTCACCATCATCACGATCATGGTCAGCAGCAGCACGAACCCGATCACCAGCGGCAGTTTCGCCCGGGTGTGCGCGGCGTAGTCCACATCGGCGGCAACGAACCCGCCGACCGCGTATTCCGCGCCCGGCACCTTGCCGACCGTCTCCGGCATCAGTTCCTTCCGCAGCTTGGTGAGCGAATCGCGCGCCTGCTGGCTGCCGCCTTCGTACGGGGTGGCGACCTCGAGGACGGTCACCGTGCCGTCCTTGGAGACCCGCGGCTCCTCCAGCCCGTCCTGGGCGAACAGGCCGTCGCTCTTGGTGCGCTGGACCAGATCGGCCAGCGCAGCCTTGACCGCCGGCTGCTGATCGGCCGGAGCCCGTACGGCGACCTGGTGGCTGGTGCCGGTGCTCGGGAAGGCCGCGGTGAGCCGGTCGTACGCCTTCATCACGGCGGTGTCGCGCGGCAGGTCCTCGGTGCCGGGGAACTTGAGCGTCATGCCGAGCGCCGGTGACGCGACCGCCAGCAAGGCGGTGACCGCGACCAGCAGGGTGGCGACCGGGTGCTTGAGGGCGGGCTTCAACATGAAGGGCCAGAAGCGCGGTTCACCGTTGCGGGCCGTCAGGCGCCACAGCAGCGGGATGCGCGGGCGGTCCACCCAACGGCCGAGCTTGGCCAGGATCGCGGGCAGCACGGTCAGCGAGCCCACCACGGCCACGGCGACGACCAGGATCGAGCCGACGGCGAAGGAGGAGAAGACGGTGTCGCGGGCCAGGAACAACCCGGCCATCGAGATGATCACCGCCGTACCGGAGACGACGACGGCGTGCCCCGAGGTGGCCGCGGCGATCTCGACCGCATCCACGTGACCGCGGCCCTTGGCCCGTTCCTCCCGTTCACGTCTCAGGTAGAACAGCGAATAGTCGACGCCGACGGCCATCCCGATCAACAGGATCACGCTGTTGACGGCATCGACCGCGGGCACCAGGTGCGAGGCCGCCGCGGAGAGCCCGATCGCGGCGGCGACCGCGGACAGCGCGAGCACCAGCGGCACCGAGGCGGCGATGAGCGCGCCGAAGGCGACCAGCAGGATCGCCAGCGTCACCGGCAGGCTGAACATCTCGGCCCGCTTGAAGTCCTCGCCCAAGGTCTCGTTGAGCGCCTTGCCGATCGACGCGCCGCCGACCTCCTCGATCCGCAGTCCCGGATTCTCCTGCTGGATCTTGGCGGTGGTGTCGAGCAGCGGCTGAACCCGGTCCACGCTGTCGCCGTTTTTCAGGGTGACCCTGACGATCAGCGCCTCCTTGTTCGGAGCCAGGATCGGCTTGGCGACATCCGCGACCCCACCGAGGGCGCGCATCCGCTGGGTCACCACTACCGCGACCTTGTCGGCCGCCGCCCTGTCCAGACCACCCGAGTGCGGCGTGATCAGCACGCTCTCGATGTCCGGGTCGTCGAAGTTGCCGGCGTCAACGATCTTCTCGGCGCGGGTGACCTCGCCGACATCGCCGTCGTTCTGCGCCTGTTTGCTGCCCGTCATCGAGCCGAGCGCGAAACAGGCGACGACGAACACCACCCACATCGCGATCGCCCGCCACGGGTGCGTGGCGCTCCAGCGCGCCGCCCGGACCGTCAGTTGTCCTTGTGTCTTGGGTGTCTTGGTACTCACCGGTGCCTTACCCCTCCGCACCGGCGTACCGGTGCACCTCCCCAGACCCGGCCCGACGCCGATTGCTGGCTACGGCTCTCAGCCTTCTTTAAGGCAGGGGTGCGCCGCCATGCAGGAAACCACCGAGTTCCCCCTGGTGCTGACCCGACCCGTCCCTGGGGCAATCCATCTGGATGAGAGGTTTTCGAGGGCCGACCGAACCGGCTAATTCCTCTCAGCCACGCTGGTGTTGCTGGTTGGCTGCACCGGATCCGATGTGCACGTCAGTCTGGAGATCACCCCGGCCGTCAGCAAGATGGACGAGCCATTGAAGATCCGGGCCACAGGCATCGAACCCGGTACGTCGGCTGTCCTGACCGCAAGGTCGGCCGATGACAGCGGGATCAACTGGAACGGGCGGCCACCTTCACGGCCGACCAGAACGGGGTCATCGACGTCAGCACGGCCGCGTCGACCGGCGGAAGCTACACCGGCGCCGTGCCGATGGGCCTGGTGTCATCGATGCAACCCGACAAGGCGCCAGCAGCTTGCCGCTGGCCCGAAGGCCCGGCGGAGTTCGACTTCGCTGTCCAGGTTGGTACTCACATCGTCGCCGAGAAGGCGGCCACCCGCTCGCCCTGGCCCGAGGCCATCGCATTCGTGCTGCAGCACTACCGCTGACGGCCGTCAGAAGTCGCCGAGGTCGAAGCCCGCAGCGGCGGAGACGCCCTCGAGGTAGCCCTCGGCGCGCTCGGCCTTCGGGTAGCGGTGCACCAGTTTCCAGAACGCAGCGGAGTGGGATGGCTCCAGCAGGTGAGCGAGTTCGTGCACCAAGACGTAGTCCACGACCCACCCCGGCATCGACTGCAACCGGATCGAAAGCCGGATCGAGCGGTCCGCCGGGGTGCAGGACCCCCACCGCCGGTTCTGGTTGGCGACCCACCGGACCGAGGCCGGTTCGGGTACTTCGGGCAGGTGACGACACGCCAGATCGTGTGCTCTAGCCAACAATTTCTCGTCCGACACGCGAGACCGGCTGCGCTGCTTCTCGAGCCGCTGGAGCATGGTTTCGACCCAGCGGGCCTCCTCGGCGGCGGACAACCGGTCCGGCATCAGCACCACCACCCGCTCGCCGTCGCGGTACGCGCTGACCGTCCGTTTGCGCCGCTTGCTGCGGCGGATGTCCACATACGGCGGGATCGAACCCGATGGTGAGTCGGCCATGGGTCAGACCGTACCCC
>JAWWOY010000218.1:0-7113 GCA_033851195.1 Kribbellaceae bacterium
AACGTAGCGCGCCATCGTGACACCGTTGTTGATGGTTTCGTCGTCAGGGTGGGCATGCACCAGCAGCAGCCGGCGGTCGGGAAGCTCGCTCATCTGGCCAGACTACGTCCCACCTCGGACAGTTCCGCCTGGAACCGCGACCGGGCGCCCAGTGCGGCGATCAGGTTGCTGATCCGGAACTCGCCGTACGGCGCGCGCAGAACATCGGCGTCGCCTACCGGGAAGCCGGCCAGTACGACGTCGCCTCAGTTGCCCTGTTCAACAGCCTCGAGCTGTACCGCAAGGCCGGGTCCGCCATCTCCGAGGCCGAGGTGCTGGCCCAGGGCCTGCTGTCGGAGGCGCGGCGGCCGCACGGAGGCTACGAACTGCGCACCCTGCTCAACTCGACGTGAGCACGACGACGGGGCGGTCCCGGGAGTACCGGTACCGCCCCATCACCGTGGTACGGCTAACTCAGTTGGCTTTCTTCAGTCCGATCTGGGTGAGGTCCACGAAACCACCCGTGTTCGGGTCTGCCACGGCGTTGTCGACGTTGGAGCCGACGACGTATACGTTGAGGTCCTGAACGGTCGGCACCAATGGCGCCGTCTTCATGATCTCGGTGTACAGGTCGGACAATCCCGTGGTCAGCTTCGCTTTGTCCGTCTCCTTCTCGAGCTGGGCCATCGTGTCCCAACCGGCGTTGCCGCGCCCGTAGTTGTTCTGCGCGGGCTTGTTCGGGGCGGTCGTGTCCGGTCCGAGCACCGACGGGACGATCGTGGCGAGGCTCGCCCAGTCGTAGCACCAGCCCGCGGTGATCAGGTCGGTCGCCGACGAGTCCTGCTGCTGGGTCGAGTAGTAGTTGTCGCCAGGAATCTTTCGGATGTCGACGTTGACGCCGATCGCCTTCCAGGACGCCTGTGCGGCCTCGGCGGCCTTGACCGCCAGACCCGAGTCCGAGGTGCCCAGGACGAGCTTCTCGCCCTTGTAGCCGGCCTCCGTCAGCAACTGCTTGGCCTTCACCGGGTCGCCTTCCGGCGGAGCCTTGAAGGTCGCCTCCGGCTTGTAGCCGTCCAGGTCCTGCGGAATGATCGAGTCGACCACCGCGGCGAGCCGCTCGCCGCCGCGGCCGTCGCGGTAGCTCGTCCGGTCGAGGCCGTAGTACAGCGCCTCGCGCAGCTTCTGGTTCTTCAGCAACGGCTTCTGCTGGTTGAACGCGATGTAGCGACGGCAGATGTCGGTGCCCTGGACCACGCGGTCCTTGACACTGGCCTGGTTGGTCTTGGCGATGTTCTCGGGCTGGACTCCGGCGAAGCTCACCGAACTCTGGTCGGCGGCGCCGTTGGCGAACAGGCGCTGGTCGACGGTCGCCTCGGCGTCACCGAACTTGAAGATGAACTTGTCCGGCAGCGCGTTGCGCAGCGGGTCGGTCTTCGGGTCCCACTGGTCGTTGCGGACCAGCACCAGTTGCTTCTTGCGGGTGTAGGACTCGATCTTGTACGGGCCCGTCGAGACCGGGTGGTTGTCGTACTGGGTCTTGGTGTCCTTGGCCGCCGGCACCGGCGAGAAGATCTTCATGCTCGCGGTGCCCTCAAAGGTGGGAACCGGCCGGTTCAGCTTGAAGACGATGGTCTTCTCGTCCGGCACCTCGATCGCAGTGCAGCCCTTGCCGCCGTTGTTGCCCGCGACGTACGGACCCTTGTAACCGGGGCAGTCGAGGTACTCGTGGGCGTACGGCGCGCCCTCGGCCATATCCGCGGCGAACGACCGCTCGGCGTTGTACTTGATGTCGGCCGACTTGATCGGGGTGCCGTCCTCGTACTTGATCCCGTCCTTCAGCTTGAAGGTCCAGGTCTTGAAGTCCTTAGTCGACTCGTAGCTGCTGGCCAGGTCGTTCTCCAGCACGATCTTCTTCGCCTTGGCGTCGTACCGGTAGTCAGTCAGCGTCCGGGTGATCAGCTTGCCGATCATCCCGGAGTCGGTGACAAAGTTGCGCGCCGGGTCGAGGTGCTCCACGTCATTGACGTGGTACACGGTCATCGTGCCGCCCTTCACCCCACCGGTGCCCTCATCGGTAGCGGTGCCGGCATTCTTGTCCCCCCCGCATGCCGCTGCCGTGAGGGTCAGTGCGAGACTTGCGGCGATCGCCGGTCCGACTCGCTTGGCGTGATCCATGGCCAATCCTTCCTTGTCATGACACTCGAACGCCGGGTCACGGCGGCCTGAAAGGTGGTTCCCCCCGACACATTCCGGTCATCTACTCACGTATTCACAAGCGGCGCAACGAGCGATTGCGTCCGGTAACCGGATCGTAACCGCTTCATTGCTTGCGGTAGACTTTTCGGCCAACGATGCGTGTCGGTCAGATCGTGTGGCGTTCCTCGGGGAAGTGACAGGCCGCCCGGTGGCCCGGTGCGCCGATCTGGAGCAGCGGCGGCTCCTGCTCGGCGCAGATGTCCTGAGCCTTCCAGCACCGGGTCCGGAATCGGCAGCCCGTCGGCGGGTTGAGCGGGCTCGGCACGTCACCGGTCAGCCGGATCCGCTCGCGGCCTGCCGACGCGTCCGGGTCGGGCTCGGGCACCGCCGACAGCAAAGCATGCGTGTAGGGGTGCCGGGCGTGGTTGTACAGCTCGTCCCGGTCGGCCGTCTCCACGATCTTGCCCAGATACATCACCGCAACCCGGTCGGAGATGTGCCGGATCACTGACAGATCGTGGGCGATGAACAGGTAGGCGAGCTCGAACTCGTCCTGCAGGTCCTCCAGCAAGTTCACGATCTGGGCCTGGATGGACACGTCGAGCGCCGAAACCGGCTCGTCGCACACGATCAGCTTCGGCCGCAGCGCCAGTGCCCGGGCGACACCGATCCGCTGCCGCTGGCCGCCGGAGAACTCGTGCGGGTAGCGGTTGTAGTGCTCCGGGTTCAGACCGACCCGTTCCATCAACTGCTGAACGGCCTTCTTGGTGCCACCCTCGGTCTTGACCTTCTGGATGTCGAACGGCGCCCCGATGATCGTGCCGATGGTCTGGCGCGGGTTCAGCGACGCGAACGGGTCCTGGAAGACCATCTGGACTTCGCGACGGTACGGCCGCATCCTTGCGCGGTTCAGGTGGGTGATGTCGGCGCCCTCGAACATGATGGTGCCACCGGTGGGCTCGTCCAGCCTGGTCACCAGCCGTCCGGTCGTCGTCTTCCCGCAGCCCGACTCGCCGACGAGGCCGAGCGTCTCCCCAGGCCGGATGGCGAAGTCCACTCCGTCGACCGCCTTCACCGCGCCGGTCTGCTTCTGGAAGACGATGCCCCGGGTCACCGGGAAGTAGCGCTGAAGGCCTTTGACCTCGAGCAGCGCCTCCCGCCCCGGCTGCTCGGCGGGGGCCTTCTCGACCGACGTCGACGTGCTCACGATTGCTCCTCGTGTGTCTGCATCACAGGCTCGGCTTGATCTGCTCGACGAACAGCCGGCTGCGACGCTCGGTCCCGATGTGACAGCGCACCTTGTGTTCGTCGATGCCGATCTGCAGCAACTCCGGCACCTCGGCGACGCAGGAGTACCCCTCGACGTGGTTCTGGAAGTCGCAGCGCGGCTGGAACGGGCAGCCTTGCGGGAGGTTGATCAGGGACGGCGGGGCGCCCTTGATGGATCTCAGCCGGTGGTCGCCGCCGCGGTCCACCCGCGGGATCGAGCCGAGCAGCCCCCAGGTGTACGGCATCTCCGGCCGGTAGAAGATGTCCCGGACGTTGCCGGCCTCGACCACCCGTCCGCCGTACATCACCACCACGTCCTGGGCCATCTGGGCGACCACACCGAGGTCGTGCGTGATGATGATGATCGCCGAGTTGAACTCCTTCTGCAGATCCATCATCAGGTCGAGGATCTGTGCCTGCACCGTGACATCCAGCGCCGTCGTCGGCTCGTCCGCGATAAGCAGTTGCGGGTCGCACATCAGCGCCATCGCGATCATCGCCCGCTGCCGCATACCGCCGGAGAACTGGTGCGGGTAGTCGTAGTACCGCTTGTCCGGCGACGGGATGCCGACTCGGTCGAGCAGGTCGACGGCGCGCTTCTTCGCCACTGCCTTCGACACGTCGTTGTGCACCCGGTACGCCTCGATGAGCTGGTCGCCCACCCGGTAGAACGGGTGCATCGCCGAGAGCGGATCCTGGAAGATCATCGCGACCTGGTTCCCGCGCAGCCGGCGGATCTCGGCCACCGACATCGAGACCAACTCCGCGCCGTCGAGCCAGATCTCGCCGTCGACCTTCGCCCGGCTGCCCTTGTGCAGGCCCATGATCGCCAGGCTGGCGACGCTCTTCCCGGAACCGGACTCGCCGACGATGCCGAGGGTCTTGCCGCGCTCCAATGTGAAGCTCAGGCCGTTCACCGCGCGCACCAGGCCGTCGTCCGTCGGAAAGTGCACCCGGAGGTCCTTGAGCTCCAGGAACGGTCGCCCGGTTCCCCGGTCCGTCGTTGCCGTCGTTGGCTCGGTCACGTCTCTCCTCGTCCGGTCAGGACAGCCGCACGCGCGGGTCGATGAAGGCGTACAGGACGTCGACCACGATGTTCGCGACGACGACGAAGATCGCGGCGAACAGCACCACGCCCATGATCGCCGGCAGGTCGTTACTCAGCACCGAGTCGATCGAGAACTTGCCCAGGCCGGTGATGCTGAAGATCTGCTCGGTAATCACCGCACCGCCGAGCAGGCCGCCCAGATCCAGGCCGAAGATGGTGACGATCGGCGTCAGCGCGGAGCGCAGTGCGTGCTTGAACACCACGGTCCGCTCACCCAGCCCCTTGGCCCGGGCGGTGCGGATGTAGTCCTCGTTCATCGTGTCGATCATGTTCGCCCTGGTCAGCCGTGTGTAGAGAGCCGCGAAGATCAGCGCAAGCGTGATCCACGGCAGGATGTAGAACTTCAGCCACGGACCCGGGCCGACGTCGAACAAGGCGGCGTTGGCCGTGTCGGGGAACGGCAGCACCTTCAGCTTGACGATGAAGACGAACAGCAGCAGATAGCCGAAGACCAGCGTCGGGAACGACACGCCGAACAGCGCGAGGCCGACGCTCAGCTTGTCCAGCCATTTGCCCTTGCGCAACGCCGCCAACAGGCCGAGAAGCACGCCGAAGACCAGCCAGATCACGGCGGCTCCGGTGGCGAGCCAGAAGGTTGCCGGGAACGCGTCCGCGATGGAGTCCCAGACCGGGATTCCGTTCTGGTACGACTCGCCGAAGCATGGCCACGAACACTTCCGTTCGCTGCCCTCCGAACCGATCATCCGGCCGCCGGGGTTCACCAGGCCCTTCATGTACGTGCCGTACTGGACGATCAGCGGCTTGTCGAAACCGTAGGTCTGGTTCACCTGCGCGACCGTCTCGGCGTTGCAGTTCTTGCCGCAGATCAGCAGCGCCGGGTTCGCCGGCGTGGCCCAGAACAGGAAGAACGTGATGGCACTGATCACCCAGAGGATCAGCACCGTCTGCAGCAGCCGGCGGACGACATAACGGCCCATCGGTCAGCTCCGTCCGGCTCGAGGGTCGAGGGCGTCGCGGACCGAGTCGCCCAGTAGGTTGAACGCGAGCACGGTGATGAACAGAGCCAGGCCCGGGAAGAACAGGTACAGCGGGTTGGTCTCGATCCAGTCCGACGCATCATCGATCATCCGGCCCCAGGACGCTGTCGGCTCCTTGATACCGACACCCAGGAACGACAGGGCCGCCTCCGCGGTGATGTAGTTCGGGATCAGCAGCGTCGTGTAGACCAGCAGGGTGGGAATCAGGTTCGGCAGGATCTGCTTGAAGATCACGTAGACCGGCCCAGCGCCGAGCGAACGGGCCGCCTCGACGAACTCCCGTTCCCGCAGCGACAGCGTCTGACCACGGACGATCCGGGCCAGGTACGCCCAGCCGAAGAAGCCGAGGACGAACATCAGCACACCCATCCGCAACTTGTTGTCGTCCGGAATGCCGAACAAATCCTGACCGCGGTCCGCGATCACCGGCGTCAGCGCCATCACGAACAGCAGGTAAGGGAAGCTCAGCAGGATGTCCATCAGCCGGCTGAGCACCGTGTCCACCCAACCGCCGAAGTACCCCGACACCATCCCGATCACGACGCCGAGCACGACTGCGATGACCGTGCCGCCGAGCGCCACCAGCAGCGAGACCCGGGTGCCGTAGACCAGCCGGGAGAAAACGTCGCGGCCGTTCTGCGGCTCGACCCCGAGCCAATGCTCAGTGCTCGTCCCGCTGCCCCACAGGCCGCCGATCGGGATACCGCCATCGCGGGTGTTCAGCAACGGCTGACCGTCGGCGTTGGTCTTGTTGAACTGGTCCGGTGGGAAGCCGTTGAGCTTCACGATCAGCGGCGCGAAGAGCGCGACCGCGATGATCAGCAGGATGATGACCGCGCTGATGATCGCGATCTTGTCCTTCTTCAGCCGCGCCCAGGCGATCTGGCCGAGTGAGCGGCCTTCGATCTGCGTGGCCTCGGCGGTCTCGGTGATGTGATCCGCCGGCAGACCGTCCTCCGGCGATCGAGCTTCCGAAATACCCAGCGTCATTGCTGTCGTCTGTCCTTCCGGTCAGCGCACGCGGCGGCCCCCCATCGGCCGACATGCGGGCACACTACGTATCTCGCAGTTTGGACGCTATGTCTGAGCCCAGTCGTCGCTGAATCGTGACGGATCAGGTGCAGCGTGTTATCACCCTGCGGAGCGGGTCCAAGAAGGGGCGGTCGGCATCGAGCCAGTCCACCTGGTCCAGCTCGTCCGGACCCAGCCAGCGGACCTCATGGTGTTCGTGGAGGGTGGGCTCGCCCGCCACCACCCGGCCGACGTAGACCCGGAGCAGGTAGCGGTCTCCAATGTGTTGTTCGAGGCCGAGAGAGGAGCCGATCCGCACCTCCAGGCCCAGCTCCTCGCGGATCTCACGTACCGCAGCCGACTCGTCACTCTCGCCAGGTTCCACCTTGCCGCCGGGGAACTCCCAGCCGCCGGCGGAGTCTGTACCGCCCTGCCGGTGCGCGGCCAGCACCCGGCCGTCGCGGAGAAGGGCGACGCCCACCACGACCTGCCGCCCGTCCTGTTCGGCCTTCACGACCAGTCACTGTGCCAGATGACTGCAGGTCCGAGGGC
>JAWWOY010000227.1:0-7294 GCA_033851195.1 Kribbellaceae bacterium
CCAGCCGGGCGGCAGCGGCGTGCAGATAGGCGCCGGCGGCCGCGGCGTCGAACGGGTCGAGCCCTGCGGCCAGCAATGAGCCGGTCAGGCCGGCCAGCACATCCCCTGAGCCTGCGGTGGCGAGCCAGGCGGGCGCGTTGGTGTTCACCCGGACCCGCCCGTCGACTGCGGCGATCACCGTGGTCGAGCCCTTCAGGAGAACTGTGGCCCGGAACCGCTCTGCTACCTCCTGTGCGTGCTCCAGCCGCCGCGCTTCCACGTCCTCCCGCGGTACGCCTAGCAGCCGGCCGAGCTCTCCGGCATGCGGAGTGAGCAGGGTCGGTGCCGTTACCTTGCCGGTCAGAGCTTTCAGGCCGTCCGCGTCGAGCAGGACGGGTTCGGATCCGGCGAGCAGTTCTTGGACCTTGTTGCGATCGAATTCGTCGCCTAGGCCCGAGCCGATCGCCCAGGCCTGGACCCGGCCCTCGCCCACGACTACTTCCGGGTGGGCCGCGTGGACCGCCGCCGCGACGGCGCCAGGACCGACGTACCGGAGCATGCCGATCGGGCCGCCGAGGGCCCCGGAGGCCGCGATCACCGCGGCGCCGGGGTATTGCGCCGAGCCCGCCATCAGGCCGAGGACGCCGCGCGAATACTTGTCGGACTCGCCGCGCGGGACCGGGTAGGCGCGCCGTACGTCGTCGGCTTGGAAAGCCTCGACGGGAGCGGGCGGGAGGTCGAGGCCGATGTCGACCAGGTGGACCGGGCCGCAGGCGGCAGCAGCGGGATCGATCAGGTGGCAGATCTTGTGGGTGCCGAAGGTAACGGTCAAAGCGGCGTGGACATGCTCAGCAGGGGTTTCGCCTGTGTCGACGTCTACGCCGGAGGGCACGTCCACGGCGACGATCGGCACGTCGTGCTGGATGGCGAGCCGCACAGCGGCCAGAGCCTCCCGCTTGAGTCCCGGACGGCCACCGATGCCCACGATGCCGTCCACAACGACATCCGCTGATGCGATCGCCTCAGTGCCTCCCAGCTGGCCTCCGGCCGCGACCAGAGCCTTGATGCCTTCCTGATGTGCCCTGTCGGAGAGGAGTACGGCAACGACCTGCGCACCGCGGCGAGCCAGCTTCTCCCCTGCGTACAAGGCATCGCCGCCGTTGTCGCCGGAACCGACCAGCAGCACCACGCGGGCGCCGTACACGAAGCCCAAGAAATTGCTGATGGCAACGGCCAGGCCGGTCGCGGCGCGTTGCATCAGGGTGCCCTCGGGGAGCCGCGCCATCAGCTCCCGCTCGGCCTTGCGGACCTGGGCGACGGTGTGGGCGCGGCGCATCCTCAACCCTCCAGTACGACGACTGCCGAGGCGATGCCGGCGTCGTGGCTCAATGACAGGTGCAGGCTCTGGACTCCCAGTTCGCCGGCGCGCGCGGCCACTGTGCCGGTGATCTCCAGCCAGGGCCGGCCGGTCTCGTCGGTCAGTACCTCGGCGTCCTGCCACTGCATCCCGGCAGGTGCGCCGAGAGCCTTGGCGAGCGCCTCCTTGGCGGCGAACCGGGCGGCCAGGGAGGCGGGCGGCTTCTTCGCCTCGGCCTCGGTGAAGACCCGGTCACGCAGCCCGGGGGTGCGCTCCAGGGTCTTCATGAAGCGCTCCACGTCCACGACGTCGATGCCTACGCCGACTATCAAAAGTTGCTCATTCGAGAGGTACCGACCTTCTCGGCATAGACGACCGGATCCTGGTCAGTGACAAGCGCCACACCCACGGAGTATCGCGCCGTGTCTCCACCATGCCGGTCAGACTAGCGGGACGGAGTGTGGGAAGAATGGGCCCCATGCTGCAGCCGCCGCGGGAGGTGACCCCCTATACCGAGCTGGACCGCGCCGCGTGGGCCCAGCTGGCCGAGACCACCGAGTCGCCGCTGACGGCCGAGGAGGTCGAGCGGCTGCGCGGTCTCGGCGACGAGATCGACATCGACGAGGTCCGCGAGGTCTACCTACCGCTTTCGCGGATCCTGTCACTCTATGTGAGGCATGCCCGCGCGTTGCACTCCGACACCGAGGCGTTCCTCGGGCAGCCGGTCGCCACCCGGACGCCGTTCGTGATCGGCATCGGCGGTTCCGTTGCCGTCGGCAAGTCCACCACCGCCCGGCTGCTGCGCGAACTGCTGGCCCGCTGGCCGGAGCACCCCCGCGTCGCCCTCGTCACCACCGACGGCTTCCTCTGGCCGAACGAGGAACTGGAGCGCCGCAATCTGCTCCACCGCAAGGGCTGGCCCGAGTCGTACGACCGCAAGGCCTTGCTGCGTTTCGTCGTCAAGGTGAAGTCCGGTATGGACAACGTCGAGGCGCCCGTCTACTCACACCTGCACTACGACCGGCTACAGGGCGTCCGGACCACGGTGGAACAACCGGACATCCTGTTGCTCGAGGGCCTGAACGTGCTACAGCCCGCCCCGCGCCGCGGCGACGGCAAGAGCGGCCTCGCGGTCAGCGACTTCTTCGACTTCTCCGTGTACGTCGATGCCGCGGCGGACGACATCCGGTCGTGGTACGTGCACCGGTTCCTGAAGCTGTGGGAAACGGCTTTCCGCGACCCGGAGTCCTACTTCGTCCGGTACGGCGAGTTGAGCCGGGAGGAGGCGATCGCGAAGGCCGAGTCGCTGTGGGACGGCATCAACGGGCCCAACCTGCGCGAGAACATCCTGCCGACCAGGTCGCGAGCCACCCTGGTGCTCCGCAAGGGTGCCGATCACGCGGTCCGCTGGGTCAGGCTGCGGAAGCTCTGACAGCGGGGACACTCAGGGCACTAGGCGGGGGCGCCGAGCCTGCCGAGGGCGACGGCGACGCGGCCGCCGGCTTCGTCCAGGGCGGCTCGGGCCTCTGCTACCGGGCTGCCGGTGAGCAGGTGCACGAGGGCCGGTTTCAGCTCGCCGTCGGCCGCTGCGAGGGCTGCTGCGGAGGCCTCGGGGTCGGCACCCGTGGCCTCGGCCAGAATCCGCAGCATCCGGCCACGCAGCTTGTTGTTGGTGGCGACCATGTCCACCATCAGGTTCGACCAGGTCCGGCCGAGCTTGATCATCAGCGTGGTGGAGAAGCTGTTCAGGATCATCTTCTGTGCGGTGCCGGCCTTCAGCCGGGTGGAGCCGGCGATCACCTCAGGCCCGGTGTCGGCGGCGATCACGATGTCCGCCAGCCGGGCCAGCGGCGCCGACGGGTTCGACGTGACCAGGGCCGTGGTGGCACCGACCGCCCGGGCCGCGCGCAGGGCGCCGGCGACGTACGGGGTGCTGCCGGAGGCGGTCAGGCCGATCACGACGTCCAGCTCAGTCACGTCGGCCGCGTCGGCGGCGCCGTCCTCCTCGGAGTCCTCGACGTTCTCCACCGCGCGGAGTAGTGCCGCCATGCCGCCCGCGTGGTGCGCGACCACGAGATCGTCGGGCGCATGGAAGGTCGGTAACAGCTCCGCAGCGTCGAGAACGGCGAGGCGGCCGGAGGTGCCGGCACCGAAGTAGTGCACCCGGCCACCGCTGCGGACCGCCTCGACAGCGGCATCGACGGCGCGGGCCAACTCGGGTATCACCGCATGGACCGCGTCCGCGACCCGGGCGTCCTCCGCGTTGACCAGCTGGAGGATCTCGCTGGTGCCCACCGCGTCGATCGCGAGCGTTCTGGGGTTGCGCTGCTCGGTCGGTGTGATCACAGATACGATGTTAGTTTCCTACTGGGGGATTTTCAATTCTGTTGATCATTGTCCGAAGCCTTGAGCCGGTGCCCACGCACCGCGCTGGCGGTGTCCTCGAGCGCCTGGCGGATATCCGGCAGCACCAGCTGGGCTACCCCGATGAACACGCAGTCGACCACCACCAGCTGCGCGATCCGGCTGGACATCGCCCCGGACCGGTACGTCGTCTCGCGCGCCGCGGTGGTCAGCACCAGATCGGCCGTCTGGGCCAGCGGCGAGCGCGGGAAGTTCGTCACCGCGACCGTGGTGGCACCGCGCTTGGCGGCCTCCTCCAGAGCCTCCACCACCTCGACGGTGGTACCGGTGTGGGAGATGCCGATCGCGACGTCACCCTCGCTTAGCAGCGCCGCACTGGCCAGCGCGACGTGTACGTCCGACCAGGCGAACGCGACCCGTCGGATCCGGTGCAGCTTCTGCTGCAGGTCGAGCGCCACGAACGCGCTCGCGCCGGAGCCGTAGAGGTCGACCCGGGGCGCGTTGGCGACCGCGGTGACGACCTTGGTCAGCGCCTCCACGCTCAGCTGCTGCGCGGTCTCGCGGACGGCCTGCTCGTCGGCGAACGCAACCTTGCCGACCACGTCCGCCAGCGTGTCGCCCGGCTCGATGTCGCCACCGACCTCAGGGCGGATATCCTCCCGCGCCGACTGCGCGGCCAACTGCAGGCGGAGCTGCGGGTAGCCGGGGACGCCGATCTGCTTGCAGAACCGGATCACCGTCGTCTCGGAGGTGGAGGCGACCTCGGCCAGTTCCGAGATCGTCATCGCCGCCACACCGCCCGGATCGGCGAGTACCGCGTTTGCGACCCGTTGCTCCGCCGGTGCCAGCGCGGGCATCACCGCGCGGACCCGGACCAGCAGCGGCCCCGCGGGTTCAGGAGAGGTCGTCGAAGTCATATCGCCACCGTACGGCGGATGGGCACCGAGCGGGGTCATCGACGCGAAAGTCTCCAACCTGCAGCGACAAATGATTCAGGCGTTCGCTCACCGTCGAGGAGCACCTGGTTACCGCTGACGATCTTCACGCCGTCGACATAGACCCCACGACCCGTGTACAGCGGGTCGGACGTGTAGCGCCATCTGAGTGTCTGCCCGCCGGCTGCAAGCTGCGCGGACACCTGGTGCCAGTGTCGATCACCAGAACCACTGATCGATCCGTCCGTGTCAGTCACCGAACCACGATCTCTGACGGTGAAGGGGACTTTGCTCCAAGTGGTTCCGCCGGTCGAGCTCTCCAGATACATCCGGTCGCTGTCCTCAGTGTCGACGAACAGGTCGAACGACACCTCCGCACCACCCGCCGGTACGTCGACGTCGGTGGCCAGCGTCGTTGTGGCTGCATCGGCCGTGCCGGAGAACCACGCGTCCTTGCCGTGCCGCGGCGTCACTCCGAGCGACAACGCCAATCCTTGTACGACGGCCCGGCGCGCCGGGTTGTTGCTGCCCCAGTTGCGGCTCGGGTGCACCCGGTTGGTGAGCAGGATCGCGAACGAGCGGGAGTCGAAGTCGATCACGATCGAGGTGCCCGTGTAGCCGGTGTGTCCGGCGGTCCGGGGTCCCGACAGGCCGCTCATGTACCAGCGCTGGTTGAGCTCGAAGCCCAGGCCGTGGTCGTTCCCCGGGAAGTTCTGGTTGAAGTTGGTGATCATCGCGGTGACGGAGCTCTCCTTCAGGATCCGCGCCCCGCGGTAGCTGCCGCCGTTCAGGAAGGTCTGCGCCAGCACGGCCAGGTCGTCGGCCGTGGAGAAGACACCCGCGTGCCCGGCGACGCCGCCGAGCGACCACGCGTTCTCGTCGTGGACCGAACCCCAGACCATGCCGCGCGGTGGTGCCGTCTGGTATTCGGTGGCGGCGATCCGCTGCTTCTTCTTCGGATCAGGGTTGTAGCCGGTGTCGCGCATCCGCAGGGGCTTGGTGATGCCGTCCGCAACCAGTTTGTCCAGGGACTTGCCGGACACCCGCGCCGCGACCTCGCCGAGCGAGATCAGGTTCAGGTCGCTGTACAGGTACTTCGTGCCGGGCACGGTCGTCGGCTTCGCCGTCAGGGCCATCCGCAGCCGGGAGGCCGGATCCGGCTGGGCGCTCCACAACGGTAGCCAGGCGGGTAGGCCGGTGGTGTGCGTGAGCGCCTGCCGAACCGTGATCGCCGCTTTGCCGTTCTCGGCGAACTCCGGCACGTACGTCGCGATCGGCGCGTCGAGGCTGATCTTGCCGGCGTCGACCTGCTGAAGTACGACGATCGAGGTGAACAGCTTCGACACCGACGCCAGGTCGAAGATGGTGTCGGTGCGCATCGGGATCTGCTGGTCCGCGGGCAGTTCGGTACCGCTGCCGTCCGCATACCTCAGCGCCATCCCGGTCGCGTTGCGGGTCACCACGTTGCCGTCGTGGGCGAGCAGCGTCACCGCGCCGGCGTACAGAGGTCTGACCGTCCCGGCCGGCTGCGTCCAGCCTGCGACTTGACCGAGGGCCGCGTCGATCGGGGCGGGGTCGAGTCCGGCCTTCGCGGGCGTGGAGTCGCGCAACAGGGTCGACTTCAGCGCGTAGCCGTCGTACGGGTGGTCGAAGCTTCCGGAGGAATTGTTGCCGGTGGCAACTGCAGGGGTAGCCATGGTGAGCACCAGAGTAGTGACTGCCGCGATCACCGTCGCAGGTCTCACCGGTTCTCCCCCTGGTAGAGCAGGTACTTGGCCCGGCGGGCGGTCCAGGCGTCCGTCTCCGACTGCCAGGCGGCCACGATCTCCTCGGCCGTTGCACCCGCGGTCAGCATGGTGCGGAACCGGTCCGACCCGGTCAGCAGGTCGATCCAGCGGCCGGGCGGATTCTCCGCCCGCCAACTGAACTCCGGATACAGCCGCTTGGCCTCGACGATCATGTGGGTGGCCGCGACGATCGCCTCGACCTTGCCCGGGTCGGTGATCTGGACCTGGACGCCACCGCAGAGCACATTCGCGTTCTTGCTGATGGTGGGCGTGAAGTACGCCTCCCGGAACCTGACGCCCGGGATCGTCTTGGCCGACAGTGCCGCCGCCCATCTGTAGTCGACGTACGGGGCGCCGATCAGCTCGAACGGCCGGGTGGTGCCACGGCCCTCGGACATGTTGGTCGCCTCGAACAGGCAGGTGCCCGGATAGAGCAGGGCGGTGTCCGGAGTCGGCATGTTCGGGCTCGGCATCACCCAGGTGAGACCGGTGTCGGGGTACAACTGCTCCCGTCGCCAGCCATTCACCTGGA
The DNA here is from genome assembly GCA_033851195.1 of Kribbellaceae bacterium. Lineage (GTDB taxonomy): Bacteria > Actinomycetota > Actinomycetes > Propionibacteriales > Kribbellaceae > Kribbella. The sequence continues at coordinate 6,955 of JAWWOY010000227.1, forward strand.
TCACCCGCAACTCCTTGAGCCGCGCGCCGCCGCTGTCGATCGGCAGGTACTCGGCGTTGAGCAGCCGGGCCAGCTCGCCGACCGTCATGCCGTGCTGCTGGATGATCTCCTCCTTGCCCACTCCCGAGGTGTAGCCGGGCTTGAGCATCGGACCACGCGCATAGCCGCCGACGGGGTTGGGCCGGTCCAGTACGACGAAGCGGGCGCCCGTCCGGACCGCGGCCAGCATCGCCTCGTACATGGTCCAGATGTAGGTGTAGAACCGCGCCCCGACGTCCTGGATGTCGAACACCACGGTCTCGACACCCGACTTCGTATAGAGCGTGGCCAGCTTGTCGGC